>JAJLJT010000319.1:0-14245 GCA_033844555.1 Alphaproteobacteria bacterium
GCCGCATTCGCCGTGCCGCTGGCGCCGCCGACATAGGCGCTGATCTCCATCACGCCCGGCCGCGCGGCAGGTGCCGCGCGCCCTTCCGGTCCGCCATCCGTCATCGCTTGTCTTCCCTTGCACCGGCGGCGCCGGCCGCCGCGGTCACATCCCCGCCGTCCACCGGGCCAAGGCTGCGTGCGAACGTGCCGACCACGCGAATGTCGCGGACCAATCCGCGCGGACGCGGCTTCAGCGCCGCAAGCCTCGGGTCCGCCCCGCTGGCGAAGAAGCCGTCGACCTCGACAAGGTGGATGCGCTCGTCGCCTCCGGCCTCTTCCGCCAGTTCGAGCGTCCGGGCGGCAAACCCGGCCCCCTCCAGCGTCGTCACCACCCGGGCACGGGTGACGTCGCCCGCCGTGGTCACCGCAACGAGCGAGAGATCGTCCCCGCTCGGCTCCAGCGGCGCGATCGCGACCGTGTAAGCCTGCGGATGGTCGCGCGTCACGTCGGACCCCTGGACCAGCGGCAGCCGGGCCAGCACGCGCGGCTGGTCTGCCCCCTCGCCCAGATGCACCCACCACGGCGCGCCCGCATCGTCTCCGCCGACCGGCACGATGGCCACGACACCCGTGCCCTGGCCGACCATCTGCACCGCAGCCTGCGCCGAATTGACGAGCGACATCGGCGTCGTCGCGCCATAGTAGAAGCGTGCGAGATCCCAATAGGCCAGCGGCTCCGTCCCACCCGACACGACGACGGAAAACGGTCCCTGAAGGCGGGTAAAGGCGGCCATCATCTCGCGCCAGATACGCACCACCACGTCGAACGGCAAGACGCCCGCGTGCTGTGCGAGCAGGCGCCTGAGGACCTGCGCCTCGCGTGCCGGGCGCAGCGCCACGCGTGTCTGGTCCGCGTCCTTTGCGGTCTTCGCGCTGGCGATCGCCGAAACGAGCTCCACCCGCTCCATCAACAGCGAATGAAGCGCATCGTCGATCCGGTCGATTTCGTGCCGCGCACGCTCCAGCGCCGCAGATGTTTCCGCCATCTCTGCTGCCTGATGATCTGTTGGCCGAACAGGCGCGCATCATTACGCCCTGAGGCCCGTTAAATCAAAGAAAACGTTGACACCCGCCCGGTCGGCTTCCTAGCTACCGGCGGTGCGCGCGCTGGGGGTCGCGCAACGGGATCGAGGGTTCGATGGAACGGGCGTCCGACACGGTCACCTTCTCGGCTGATACGCCGCTGCGGCTCTCGTCCGGCATCGAGCTTGCGCCGGTCACCATGGCGTACGAGACCTATGGGACGCTGAATGCCGACCGCACGAACGCCGTGCTGGTCTGCCATGCGCTGACCGGAGACCAGTACGCCGCGAGCCGGCACCCGATCACCGGCAAGCCCGGCTGGTGGGAGACGATCATCGGGCCGGGCAAGCCGCTCGACACCGACCGTTATTTCATCATCTGCCCGAACGTGATCGGCGGCTGCATGGGCACGACCGGCCCGCGCGAAACCGACCCTGCGACCGGAAGGCCGTGGGGCATCCGTTTTCCGGTCATCACCATTGCCGACATGGTGCGCGGGCAGGCCATGCTGCTGGACCACCTCGGCATCCCCGACCTGTTCTGCGTGATCGGCGGCTCCATGGGCGGCATGCAAGTGCTGCAATGGGCGTCCGATTACAGGGACCGCGTGTTCGCCGCCGCCCCCATTGCAACCGCCGCCCGCCACTCGGCCCAGAACATCGCCTTCCACGAGGTCGGGCGCCAGGCCATCATGGCGGATCCGGACTGGCACGGGGGCGACTATCTGGCGCACGCGACCTCGCCGCAGAAAGGTCTGGCAGTCGCGCGCATGACGGCGCACATCACCTACCTCTCCGAGGCGGCGCTGCACCGGAAATTCGGGCGGAACCTGCAGGACCGGGAAGCGCTGTCGTTCGGGTTCGACGCCGATTTCCAGGTAGAAAGCTATCTGCGCCACCAGGGGATCACATTCGTCGACCGGTTCGACGCCAACTCCTATCTCTACATCACGCGGGCGATGGACTATTTCGATCTGGCGGCCGACCATGGCGGCGTGCTGGCCGACGCCTTCAGGGGCACCGAGACGCGGTTCTGCGTGATGTCCTTCACGTCCGACTGGTTGTTCCCGACGATCGAGAGCCGCCGCATCGTCCAGGCACTGAACGCGGTCGCCGCCGACGTGAGCTTCGTCGAGATCGAAACCGACCGCGGCCATGACGCCTTCCTGCTGGACGAGCCGGAAATGTTCCGCACACTGCTGGGCTTCCTCGAATCGGCGGCGGAGGCGCGGGGCCTGTGAGCGGCATCGTCCATCGCACCGAAAGGCACGATTTCCACATCATCTCCGGCATGGTGAGCGAGGGCGCGCGCGTGCTCGACATCGGTTGCGGCGACGGTCTTCTGCTCGACATGCTCCGCCGTGAGAAGCGGGTGCGCGGGCGTGGGATCGAGATCGACCAGGACGAGGTGGGCTCGGCCGTGGCGCGCGGCCTGTCGGTCATCCAGGGCGACGCCGAGGTCTACATTGCCGACTATCCCGACGGGGCCTTCGACTACGTGATCCTCAGCCAGGCACTGCAGGCCATGACCGACCCGCGCCGGGTGCTGGAGGAGATGCTGCGCGTGGGCAGGCGCGCCATCGTCTCCTTCCCCAATTTCGGCTATTGGAAGGTCCGGCTGCACCTGCTGCTCAAGGGCACCATGCCGGTGACCGAGGCGCTGGACGAGCCCTGGTACGCGACCGACAACATCCACCTCTGCACGATCCGCGACTTCGTCGACCTGTGTGACGAGATGGGCGTTCGGATCGAGACCGCGTTCACCATGAACACGCGCGGCCGCCCGCGCCTGACGCGGTCACCGCGGGGGCTCGTGAACCTCACGGGCGAACAGGCCATCTTCCTGCTCACGCGGGGCTGAGCGCGGCGCCGGAACGGGCTGGGGTGCCGCCAACCCCGGAATTGCGATGAGCGGCCGGCGGGCGGTGGCAGGCGTGCCGCGCGGCCTGCGCGCGTAGACCTGCTTCGTCAGGCGTACGACGTGCAGCCCCCCGAAGGCAGGCCAGAGCCTGTGCCCCGTCCCCTCCCATGCGCCGGCAGCGCGCAGCACCACGCGCAACCGCGTCGGAGGAACGTGCAACACCGTCTCCCACGCTTCGACCGCAAGCTGGGCATCGCGGAGCAGCCGGTCAAGCTGGCCGCGGCTGAACGGGCGCCCATAGCCGAAGGGCGTCGTCTCCGCCCGTGCCCAGAGGCCCCGGCGGTTCGGAACGATCACGATGGCCTCGCCGCCCGCGGTCAGCACCCGCCAAACCTCGGAGAGCAGGGCAGGCGCCTGGTCCGCCGTCTCCACGGCATGCAGCAGAAGCACCCGCTCCACGCTCGCATCGTGCAGGGGCAGGCGCGTCTCTTCCGCAAGCGCGGAACAGTTGCGCCCCTCCGGCGGCCAGTGGCAGACGCCCTGCGCAGCCGGCATCAGCGCCATGACCCTGGCGGCCTCGTCCCGGAACGGCCTGAGCAGGGGTGTCGCGAAGCCGAGGCCCAGGACCGAATCCCCGCGCACATTGGGCCACATCCCGCGCACCTTGCGCCGGAGTTGCGCACGGGCGATCAGGCCGAGCGGCGTCCGGTAGAACGCCATGAGGTCGATGACGTCGAGATGCATGGTCCGCTCGAGTGTACCGTCATGCGCGGGATTTGAAACGCCTCCCCGCGCCCCCTAGTTTGGCAGGGAACCCCGCAAGAAAAAGCGCCCGTCCCCGACCGGGCCGGCAGGAGAGACGCCCCATGACCGCCACAACCCTCGAGATCGAGCTGATCCCCGCCCTCAGCGACAATTACATCTTCCTGCTGCACGAGCCGTCCTCGGGCGCAACCGCCGTGGTCGACCCCGCCGACGCGGGCGCCGTCGAGCGGCGGCTGCAGGAGCGTGGCCTCGCCCTCACGCATATCCTCAACACCCACCATCACCCGGATCACGTGGGCGGCAACCGGGCGCTCAAGGCGCGCCATGGCTGCACGATCGTCGGCCCGCGCGCCGACCGCGACCGCATCCCGGGCATCGATGTCGAGGTGGGCGACGGCGATACGGTGGCGCTGGGCAATGCGCAGGCGAACGTCTTCGACGTGCCGGGACACACGCGCGGGCATATCGCCTACTGGTTCCGCGAAGCGAAGGCCGCCTTCGTCGGCGACACGCTCTTCGCCATGGGCTGCGGGCGCCTGTTCGAGGGCACGCCCGCGCAGATGTGGGCCTCGCTGCGCAAGCTGATGGCGATGCCCGACGACACGGCGATCTATTGCGCGCACGAATACACCCTGTCGAACGCGAAGTTCGCCCTCTCGGTCGAGCCGGACAATGCCGCCCTCAGGGACCGGGCGGCGGAGGTGGAAGCCGCGCGCGCCCGAGGCGAGCCGACGGTGCCCACGACGATGGGAATCGAGAAGGCGACCAACCCCTTCCTGCGGCCCGATAGCCCCGACTTGCAGAGGACGCTCGGCCTCTCCGGCGCGGACCTCGTCGCCGTGTTCGCCGAGACCCGCGCGCGCAAGGACGCCTTCTGACATGCAGGACCTGACCGCACGGGAGGTGATCGCGCTGCTCGGCCTTCAGCCGCACCCGGAGGGCGGGCACTACCGCGAGACGTGGCGCGCCACGGCGGAAGAGGGAGAGCGCGCCGCGGGGACAGCCATCTACTACCTGCTGGAGGCGGGCGAGGTCAGCCGCTGGCACCGCGTGGACGCCGCCGAGGTCTGGCACTGGTACGCGGGCGCCCCGCTCGTCCTCACGATCTCGGAGAACGGCCACGACGCGGCGGCGCACCACCTGGGGCCGGGCCTCGCCACGGGGCAGCGTCCGCAGATCGTGGTGCCGCCGCACGCCTGGCAGACGGCGGAGAGCCTGGGGCGCTGGACGCTCGTGGGCTGCACGGTCTCGCCGGGGTTCGAGTTTTCGGGATTCGAGATGGCGCCCGACGACTGGTTCCCGCGCCCGCGTCAGCCCGGCGGCTGAGCGCGCGGCGCGATCAGATCCCTGGACGCGAGCATCGCACCGCCGGCGATCAGCAGCGCGGCACCGGCGACGGGCCAGGTCGCCTCGGCGAAACCGGCAAGGATGAGGACGAGGGTCGAGAGCAGCGGAGCGGCATAGCTGCTCGCCCCCAGCACCTGGATATCCCCCATCTTGCAACCGTAGTCCCACGTGTAGAAGGCAAGACCCACCGGCCCCAGACCCAGACCGAGGACGGCGAGCCATTGCCCGGTCCCGTCCGGCCATACCGTCTTCTCGACGAGCACGTGCGCGCACGCCGCCAGAACGGATGTCGCAAGGCAGAAACCCGTGACCGCGTCCGTCGGCACGTCCGGGAACCGGCGCGACAGCAGCGAATAGGCGGTCCACGTCCCCGCGCAGCCCAGCGCCGCGAGATAGCCCAGGGTATAGGCGGGATCCAGCGACAGGCTTTCCCCTTTCGTCACGATCAGCGCGGCACCGGCGAACCCCAGGAGCGCGCCGGCGACATGATGGACGCGCAGCCGCTCGCCCGGGAGCAGGGCCGAACAGACGACGATCAGCAATGGCCAGAGATAGGCGATCAGCCCGGCCTCCACCGGCGGGGCGTTCCGGAGCGCGGTGAAATAGAGCGCGTGATACCCGAAGAGCCCGCCGATCCCCAGCACCCAGACCCTGATCGGCTGGCGCAACGCGGCCCGCGCCTCGACCCTCGCTGCCATGCGTGCAAGGCCGAGCGCACCGCCCACGAGGAAGCTCATGGCGGCAAGCTGGAAAGGGGGAACCTGCCCGCTCGCCGCCGTGAACAGCGCGAGAAGCGCCCACATGAGGACGGCGGTGAAGCCCACCGCCGTCGCGCGTCCCCTGCTCATGTCTCTCTCCGCCGCCGGCTACCGGTGCAGAGGTCTAATACACGCCGTGGCCCTTGTGCAGCGCCCTCAGGCGTTGGCGATGTACTGGCCGCCATTCACGGTCATCACGGCGCCCGTGACGAAGGCTGCATCCTCGGAAGCGAGATAGGCCACCATGGAGGCGATCTCCTCCGCCTTGCCGAGACGGCCGGCCGGGATCGTCGCGATGATGCTCTCCAGCACCTTCTCCGGCACCGCCGCCACCATGTCGGTGTCGACGTAGCCAGGGCAGATGCAGTTGACCGTGATGCCCTTTCGCGCGTTCTCCAGCGCAAGCGCCTTGGTGAAGCCGATGACGCCCGCCTTCGCCGCGGAATAGTTCACCTGCCCGATCTGGCCCTTCTGCCCGTTGATCGAGGAGATGTTGACGATACGGCCGAAGCCGCGCGCGCGCATGCCGTCGATTACCGGGCGCGTCACGAAGAACATGGAATCGAGGTTCGTGCGGATCACCGCCGACCATTGCGCGGCATCCATCTTGTGAAACCAGCCGTCGCGCGTGATCCCTGCGTTGTTCACGAGGACGTCGACCGGGCCCAGAGCTTCCTCTACCGCCTTGACGCCGGCAGCGCAGGCGTCGTGGTCGCCCACGTCGAACTTGAAGACCTCGATGCCCGTCTCGGCCTTGAACGCCGCCGCCTTCTCGTCGTTGCCGGCGTAGTTCGCCGCCACCTGGAAGCCCGCCGCCTTCAACCCGCGCGAGATCGCGGCGCCGATGCCCCGCGTGCCGCCCGTCACCAATGCCGTCCGTGCCATTCCTCGACCCCTTTGCCGTGTTTGCGTTCCGATCCCTGAAGCTCTTGTGTGGCGGGCCGGTTGCTCCGGCCTTCGCGTTCCTGTCCGAGGGAGCGGCGGAGGATACCTGACCGCCGCTGCTTCGCGTTCCTCAGCCGCGCTCGACCGTCAGCGCGACGCCCATGCCGCCGCCGATGCACAGCGTGGCGAGGCCCTTCTTCGCGTCGCGCCGCGCCATTTCGTGCAGCAGCGTGACCAGCACGCGGCAGCCCGATGCGCCGATCGGGTGACCGATGGCGATGGCGCCGCCGTTGACGTTCACCTTCTCCGGATCCCAGCCCATGTCCTTGTTGACCGCGCAGGCCTGTGCGGCGAACGCCTCGTTCGCCTCGACCAGGTCGAGGTCGTCGACCGACCAGCCAGCCTTTTCCAGCGCCTTGCGCGACGCCGGGATCGGTCCGCTGCCCATGATCGCCGGGTCGACGCCTGCGGTCGCCCACGACGCAATGCGCGCAAGCGGCGTGAGGCCGCGCCGCGCCGCCTCGTCGGCGCGCATCAGCAGAACCGCTGCCGCGCCGTCGTTGATGCCCGAGGCGTTGGCCGCCGTGACCGTTCCGTCCTTCTCGAACGCCGGGCGCAGCTTGGTCATGGCGTCGAGCGTCGCGCCGTGGCGGATGTACTCGTCCGCGTCGACCACCGTGTCGCCCTTGCGGCCCTTGACCGTCACCGGCACGATCTCGTCCTTGAACCTGCCTGCCTTCTGTGCGGCTTCGGCCTTGTTCTGCGAGGCGACCGCGAACGCGTCCTGCTGCTCGCGCGTGATCTGCCACTGGCGGGCCACGTTCTCCGCGGTCGAGCCCATGTGGTAGCCGTTGAAGGCGTCCCACAGCCCGTCCTTGATCATGGTGTCGACCAGCTTCAGGTCGCCCATCTTCTGACCGGCACGCAGATGCGCGGCATGCGTGGAGAGCGACATGCTCTCCTGACCGCCGGCGATCACCACATTGGCGTCGCCGCAGGCGATCTGCTGCATGCCGATGGCGACCGCGCGCAGGCCGGAGCCGCACACCTGATTGATGCCCCAGGCCGCTGCTTCCTTGGGCACACCGGCGTTGATGGCCGCCTGGCGCGCCGGATTCTGGCCCTGGCCCGCCGTCAGAACCTGGCCGAGAATGACCTCGTCGACCTCGTCCGCAGCGACGCCCGCACGCTCCAGCACGGCACCGATCGCCGTGGTTCCGAGATCGTGCGCGGGCACGCTCGCGAAGGCCCCGTTGAAGCTTCCCACCGGTGTGCGCGCGGCACTGACAATCACGATATCCGACATGGCGATCCCTCCAGAATGTTCGGCGCGCACCCTTGCGGGGCGGCGGTTCAAGGCGTCGACCGGAGTCTAGCACGCGGCTGCGCGCGGCGTCGCGGCCCCTGTTGCGCCATCACATAGCCGCGCAATGGCGACATGTGCAATGCAGCATTCGACGTAGGCGCGTCACCCGCCGAAAAGGTGGCGTGCAAGATGTTGGGCCACCGGACGATGCACCTCGGCCCCCGCGCGCCGGCCGGCGACGAGGCCGACATGACCTGTTTCCACGGTGAAGTTCTCCGCCCCCGGAATGGTTCCGGACAGTCCCTGGGCAGCGGCCGGCGGAACGATGACGTCGCGGCCGGCCAGCGCGACCAGCGTCGGCGCTCGGATCGCGGCGGGGTCGACCTGCCGCCCGCCCACGCGCCATGCGCCCCGGCCTGCCATATCGCGGCCGAACAGTCCCGCGAGCACGTCCGCCGCGGCAGGCATGGTGAGCGGCACCGGGGTTCCCGCCCACACCTCGAGGCGGGCGAGACGTCGCGCCTGACCGTCGTCCGGCGCGGCCTCCGCAAGCAACCGGTAGCGGTCGAGCGCACGGGTCGGCTGGAAGGCCGCCATCAGCCAGGCCACCACCTCCCCCGGCAACAGGCCCGGCGGAACCGGACGGCCCTCCGGCCACATTGTGCAGGCCACGTCCGCGAGTGTCGCGAGCCAGTCCGGCCGCGCCGCCGTCGCATTCCACAAGGGCGCGAGCAACGCCAGCGCATCCGGTCGGCCCCTGGGATGCGCTGCCGCGGCGGCGGCCAGCGTGCCGCCGAGGCAATAACCGAGCAGCCCTGCGCGCCCCCCGCCGATATCCCGCGCCATCGCCAGCGCCGGCAGCACGCAGGTCTCCACATGCGCCGCGAGATCGAGCCCCGCCTCGCCCATGCCGGGCCGCCCCCAGTCGAGCAGCAGGGGCCTGAGACCCGCGTCCCGAAGCGACTCCATCAGGCTGTCGCCCGGCGCGAAATCGAGCACCCGCGCCGTATTGATCAGCGAGGGCACGACCAGCACCGGCGGCCCGTTTCCGCCATGATCGAGAAGCCGCGCTGGACCGCGGCGCCACAGGACCGGGGGCGAGGGCCTGGGCGGCAGCGCGCCGAGTTCGCCCAGGCGGGCGATACCCGCAACATGCGTCATCGTGCGGCTGGCCGTCTCGGCGATGACGGCGGTTCGAAACGCCTCGCCGCCCACGGCGCCGATATCTGCGCGCAGCCGCGCCGCGTCCTCGCCCAACCCCTCCTGCCATGGAAAGCCCGGCGCGGAGGCCAGCGGTGCCGCCATCGCCGCGAGCATCGGCCACACACCCGCGAGCAGCGCTGCGGCCGGGAGGACGGGCCCCTCGCCCGGCGCCTGTGCGTCCGCGGCGCTCACCGCGGCTGTCCGGGCGTCTCGCCGCCGCTTCGCTTCTGCGCCAGCCGCTCGACATTCTCCGCGAACAGGTCATGGAAGCGCCTGGCAACCTCTCGGGCATCGCATCCGCTCTCGCGCTCGACGTCAGCCCCATAGCCCGACGTCTCCGGCGCGCCGGTTTCACGTGACGGCATGTCTGGGCGCTTCTGCATCGGACGTCCGTTCGCTCCGCCGGATAATATGGCTTCAAAGCCAGAGACTAACGCGTCCCGCCCCCCGCTTCACCAGCGATTTTCCGGCGTATTCCGCGGGGGACGATGCTGCGCTTGCGAGGGACGCGGCAATGCGCATAAGCTTTGCCCGATCAGGTCTGCGGCAATGCAACAAGAAGGGCCGTGCCCGCATGGGGTGACGGCATCCGCATCAAGGGTGGAATTCGGTTGTGAGCGCACAGAAGACAAAAGACGGCGAGCCGGTGATCATCAAGAAATACGCCAACCGGCGCCTCTACAACACAGCGACGTCCAGCTACGTGACGCTCGATCACCTGTGCCAGATGGTGAAGGACGGCGTCGATTTCGTCGTGTACGACGCAAAGACGTCGGAAGACATCACCCGCTCGGTGCTGACGCAGATCATCTTCGAGGAAGAGGCCAAGGGCGAGAACCTTCTGCCGATCCGTTTCCTGCGCCAGCTCATCCAGTTCTACGGCGACAATCTGCAGGCGGTCGTGCCGGGCTACCTCGAGGCCAGCATCGACACATTCGCCCGGCACCAGGAGCAGATGCGCCAGCAGCTCACCAATGCCTTCGGCGGTGCGGGCATGCCCTTCAAGCAGATGGAGGAGATGACGCGCCAGAACATGGCGATGGTGGAACGCGCGATGGGCATGTTCGCGCCCTTCGCCGGCAAGGGTCAGGCCGCGCCGAAGACGGAGGAGCCTTCCGAGGAAGAGCCGCGATCCGACGACATCCGGGAGCTGCGGGCCCAGATTGCCGAGATGCAGGAGCAATTGAAGTCGCTGGCGAAGAAGTCCGGCTGAGCCGGCGGCAGGGGCCGGGCGGGTGTGGCTTCAGCCTGCGATGTTGCGCGGCGTCATGATCAGCGTCTCTGGCGTTTCCGGCCGGCCAAGTTCGGGTTTGCCATACAGGAAGCCCTGCAGGTAATCGACACCCATGCCGGCCAGCACCTTCGCTTCTTCCGGCTCGCCCACCATCTCGCCGACAACCTTCACGTTGAAGTTCCGGGCGAGGTCCATGAGTGCGCGCACGAACACCCGGTTGTCGGGCTGCTGGTGAATGCCGCGGATGAACGTCCCGTCGATCTTCACGAGGTCGACCGGCACGGCCTTGAGGTTGCGGAACGAGGTGTAGCCCGCCCCGAAATCGTCGATTGCCACCCCGCAGCCGATGTCGCGCAGCGTCGCCACGAAGCGGACCGAATCCTCGATGTCGTGGATCGCTATGGTTTCGGTGATCTCGACCGTCAGGCGGGGCGCGACTTCGCGGTGCGCCCGCACCAGGTCGATGAACCGGCGCAGCCAGTTCACGTCCATCGCGGTCATGCCCGAGACGTTCATGGTGGTCGTCAGGCCCGGCATCTCGTGCAGCATCTCGATGGCAAGCTCGGCCACGCGGCGGTCGATCAGGCGGACAAGGCCAAGTTTCTCGGCAACGGGAATGAATTCGCCGGCGGGGATCGGCGTGCCGTCTGCCTTCATCAGGCGCGCGAGACATTCGTAGAAGCGGCGCTCCCCGGTGCGCGCGTCGACGATCGGCTGGAAGGCCAGTTGCATCCGCCCTTCCTTCAGGGCCGAGAGGATCTGGTTGGCGACGGAGATGTTGCGCTTGCGGCCCGACTGGACCTGGAAATTCGCCTGGTAGGGGACGAAGGTGTCACGCCCCGCGTGCTTGGCCTGGTCGAGCGCCTCCTCGGCGAAGGAAATCGCGTCGTGCGTCGTACGCGCAAAGCCCGGCAGCGAGACCCCGCCGATCGAGACCGTCGCGGAAACCGGACCGGCGCGCGTCTCGAACACCTCGTCGCGGACGACGGCGAGCAGCCGTTCGGCGGCGCGGCCCATGTCGGGCCCCTCGCAGTCGGGAAGGATGACACCGAACTTGGCGCTGCCGACGCGCCCCAGGACGTCGCCCGCACGCAGCACGCTTTCGAGGCGGCGGCAGATTGACACGATCATCTCGTCGGCCACGTCGAACCCATACGCCTCGTTGACGCGGGTCAGGTTGTCGATGGCAATGATGAAGAATGCGCAGGGCGCCTTGAACCGAAGGGCGTAGGCCAGCACATGGGCCAGCCGCTCGCGCAGGCGCGCGCGGTTCAACAGTCCGGTGAGGTCGTCGTTGGAGGCAAGATAGTCGAGGCGTGCCTCGCGCCGCTTGCGGTCGCTGATGTTGCGGACAATCCCCCGCACGGTGCCCTTGCCGCCCGGGTGCGGGGTCCACAGCAGCCGCTCTTCCAGCCAGAGCGGCTGGTTGCCCGAAGCCTCGAAGCGGTATTCCAGTTCGAGCGAGGCGCCGCTCGAGCGCAGCTCCGCCAGTTGGGCGGGCCGGGTTGCGCGGGCCGTCTCCTCCATGCGCGCGAGGAACCCTGCGCCGGTCGCGATCTCCGCATCCGCACCGATATCGAGAAGCTCCCGCGCGCCGGGCGTCCAGGCCATCTCGTCGGTGTCGAGATTCCAGCTGTAGGCCGCCTCGCCGAGACGCGGCATCGCCGCGGCCAGCCAGTCGCTGGCGGCCGGAGTCGAGACATCTGATGCAACCGGGCTTTCCGCCTTGTCCGACACGCGCGTTGGATCCCTTCTCTCGGAACCGGGGCCAACGGCGCGCGCACCGGACGTGCACGCCTGCTCCGGCGCCCCCAGTCATACGGGGCGACCGCTAAAGGGACGGTTAATGCGTGTTTGCCATGCACCGCGACCGGAGAGAGGCCGCTACCAGCCGAGGGCGGCGCCGTCCTTGCGCGGGTCGGAGCCGCCGATCAGCGCGCCGCGTGCGTGGTCGATCCAGATCGCCTGCCCGCCGCCCCAGGGATTGTCCGGCCGGCCGATCGGATGACCCTTCGCGGCCAGGGCGTCGGCGACATGGTCGTCGATCCCGCGTTCCAGTTCCAGCCGGCCTGCGACATGGAAGCTGCGGGCATGGTCGATCGCCTCCTGCACGTCCATGCCGTAATCGACGATGTTGGTGGCGACGTGGACATGGCCCACGGGCTGATAGGCGCCGCCCATGACGCCATAGCACATGACCGCGCGGCCATCCTGCATCAGCATGGCGGGAATGATGGTGTGCAGCGGCCGCTTGCCGCCCTGCAGCACGTTCGGATGCCCCTCCTCCAGCCGGAACCCCGCGCCCCGGTTCTGGAAGTTCACGCCCGTGCCCGGATCGGCGAAGGCCGAACCGAACTGGAAATAGATCGAGTTGATGAAGGACACCGCATTGAGGTCGCGGTCGACGACGGAGACATAGACCGTGTCGCGGTAGATCGGCCCGGTGAACGGCGCGACCCCGGTCATCGCGCGCTCCATGTCGATCCGGGCGCGCATCTCTTCGGCCAGCCGGTCGCTCAGCAGGTGATCCATCGGCACCGCGGCGAAGTCCGGGTCCGCCACATGAGCGTCGCGCACATCGAAAGCCAGGCGGGCGGCCTCCGCCTCCAGGTGGATGCGGTCGGCTCCCGAGGGATCGAGGGCGGCGAGGTCGAAGCCTTCCAGCGTCTTCAGCATCATCAGCGCCGTCACGCCGTGTCCGTTCGGCGGCAGTTCGGCAAGCTCGTAGCCGCGGTAGGAGGCGCGCACCGGCTCGACCCACGTGGCCTCGGTCGCCGCGAAATCGTCGAGCGTGTGTACGCCGCCGTGGGCGCGCAGGAAGGCGACCATGCTTTCGGCCGCCTCGCCCTCGTAGAAGCCTGCGCGTCCCTTCTCCGCGATGGCGCGCAGCGTCCGGGCAAGCCGGGGGAAGCGCACGATGTCGCCGCACGCGGGCGCGGCGCCGCCCGGCAGCAGCACGTCCGCCCCGCCCGCCTGCCGGCGCAGCCGGGCCTCGCCCAGCTTCCAGTCGCGCGCCACGCGCGGGGAAACGGCGAAGCCTTCCTCCGCATGGGCGATCGCGGGCGCGAGCAGGTCGCCGAGCGCCATCGTCCCGTGCGCGGCGATCAGCCGGTCCCATGCATCCACCGCGCCGGGGACAGTGACCGAATGGATGGAGTCGGTGGAGATGGTTTCCATGCCCTCTGCCCGCAGCGCCGCGGCATCGGCCGCCCTGGGCGCGCGGCCCGACCCGTTGAGGCCGATCAGCCGGTTCCCGCCGCCGGGCGCAGCGAGCACGAAGCAGTCGCCGCCCACGCCCGTCGACATGGGTTCGACCACGCACAGCACGGCGCTCGCCGCCACCGCGGCATCATAGGCGTTGCCGCCCCGGCGCAACACGTCGACGGCCGCGAGCGCCGCCAGCGGGTGCGAGGTGGCGCACATGCCGTTGCGCGCATGAACGGTGGATCGGCCCGGAAAGTGAAGATCGCGCATGATGCGTGGCTGTCCTCGGAGATGACGGCGGCGGATGACTGCATCCTGAAGTATCCGCCGCCCCCGGGGACCGCAAGGCGCTTCGCGGCTGGGCAGGACCCCCTGCAACTCTTGCAATAGTCGCTGCGATGGCGTCTCATTCCTCGCGTGTGTCCGGCAGGAGATTCTGTCCGGGCCGTGAAGTCAGGCTCACACTTCGACCAGGGGAAACGCACCTCATGAGCAGCTACAGCATCGAGACGATCGAGGGCATCGGCCCGGCCTTCGGAGCCAAGCTGAAGACCGCGGGCATCACAACGACCGGAGCGTTGCTCAAGGCGGGTGCGGACCCGAAGGGCCGCAAGGCACT
>JAJLJT010000320.1:0-7436 GCA_033844555.1 Alphaproteobacteria bacterium
GCTGTCCAGGTCATGGAGCGCGGAAGTTCGGCTTGCGCGCCGCCGGCAAAGGTCCCCGCGGCAAGCATCAGGACGGCGCTTGCGACCGTCTTCAATCGAATCATGGTGTCCTCCCTCGAACGTCCGGCGGGGTCAGTGCCCACCTTTGAAAATCGTGTTCTTGGGGTGCGTCGGACGCACCCTGCGTCTCGGGTCAGTCTCCACATGAAAGCCATTCTGTCCAGAGAAGACTAGTCACCCGCTCATGGATGCGGTCGTTGCCGTCAGCGCGGAAAGAGCGCGGCCCCGATCCGCCGCGCCACATCGCGAAGCTCCCGCCCAAGCGCCTCCAGGTCTGCGCGTCCCATCTGGCCGTGGATGCTGATCGCGCTGATCCCGAAACGGGGATGCCCACGATGGTCGGCGATCACCGCCGCGGCGGTGTCGAGGCCGACGAACATCTGCCCGAGGTCAAGGGCGTACCCCTCTCCCTCCGCCCGGCGGACATCGGCGAGATAGGCCTCGAAGCTCGGCGGGTTCTGCCAGCGCAAGCCATCGAAACGGCGGCGCAGTTCCGCATCCGGCACCCTCCAAGCCGCCGCGACGCAGCGGCCCACGGCGGCGGCGAAACTCGGCAGCCGGATGTCGGGCGCCATCTCCACGCGCACCATCGTCGTGGGATCGCACACCCGGTCGGCCAGCACGACGCGGTCGTTCTGCGTCACGTGCCAGAGGCAGACCACCACGGGCCGGCCATGGGCCAGCCGCTCCAGTTCCGGCCGGATCAGATCGACCGGGCTCGCGCCGAGCAGGCTCGTCGATAGCTCCAGGATGCCGAAGCCTAGGCAGTAGGTCTTCGCCTCCGTGTTGAACACGACCAGCCCCTCCGCCGCGAGCGTGCGCAGGATATTGAAGCAGGTGGAGGTATTGAGTCCTGTCGCCCGCGCAACCGCCGTGACGCCCGACGGGGCTTCCTGCGCCGCCAGGTGCCGCAGGATGCAGATCGCCTGCACCACGGCGCCCACGCTGCGCGTGCCCGCCTGGCCTTCAGCATTGCGGGTGCCGGAGGGCGTGACATCCGCGACGGGGCTCATTGCGCTGTCCATCCGCCGTCGGCCATCAGCGACGAGCCGGTGACGAACCGGGAGGCGTCAGAGGCCAGAAAGACGATGGCGCCCATCAGGTCTTCCGGCTCGCCGACCCGGCCCAGCGCGATCTTCGCCGTGACGGTCTTCTCGAAGGCCGCATCCGCCAGCATCCCCTCGGTCATCGGTGTGCGCACGAAGGTCGGACAGAGCGTGTTGACCCGGATCCCCTCGCCGCCCAGCTCCCACGCCAGGGCCTTCGTGAACCCCTCGATGGCGAACTTGGACGCGCAATAGACGGTCCGCCGGGCCGCGCCGACATGCCCCATGGCGGATGAGACATTGACGATCGAGCCCCCCTCGCCCGCCGCCACCATGCCCTTCACCACCGCCTGCGCGACGAAATAGGCGGCACGCACGTTGAGATCGCTCACGGCATCGAAATCCGCCTCCGACATCTCGTCCAGCGGCAGGGGCCGGTTCGTCCCCGCATTGTTGACAAGGATGCGGTAGGGACCGTGCGCGGCCACGAAGTCCGCGACGGCACGGGTATCGGTAACGTCGAGTGCGAAGCCCTGCGCCTTGAACCCTTCGGCCCGCAGCGCGGCTGCAAGCGCCTCGACCTCGCCGCCGCTGCGCGCAACCGCATGGACCTCGGCCCCCGCTTGCGCCAGCGCGCAGGCCGCCGCCCGGCCGATCCCCCGGCCGGCGCCTGTCACCAGCGCGCGGCGCCCGGCGAGGGAAAAGGATGGCGTGACAGGCAGGTCGGTCATGGCGGGGCGGCTCCTCGGGCAAGCGCGGTTTCCGGGCAGCGAGGATAGGCAGGCCGCGCGCCCATGTCACGAGGACAGGCCTCCCCACGCGAATGCCCGCAGCGAGGTCATTAAACTTCGCCAAACCGAAACCAATACAGATGTATGTATCGCATTTTCATTTTGCATAAAATTATCCGCATTTCACTACTTTCTTTTAACCTTGTTTTTTGCGAGCCTATCTTTGCCGAGTTGGCGGATAGACATGACTCCCGCCCCGGCGCCAAGTCGCATTCGGACATGTCACGCAACCGGAGAGGGGAGGGCTTCACCATGGCCACGACACGATCGCTTCAAGGGCTTGAACAACGCATCGACTCGCTGGAAGAGCGGCTGGACGAGGTTCTCGCCCTGCTGCGCCAGGGCGGAGCCGCGTCCGGCGGCATGACCGAGATCGAGCTGGACGACGAGGAACTCGACGGCATCTCCGATGTCATCGAGAGCATCGAGAGCAAGTTGAGCGACCGCCAGCGCCTCTATCTGCTGGGCATCTTCGGCGCCGCCGCGCACCATCTGGAAGGCGTGGCGTCGAAGGAAGGCCGGGTCGAGAACCTGCGCAAGATCCAGGTCGACAATCTGGCGAAGATGCGCGCGGTGCATCTGAGCGACGCTTTCGCCGGCCTGACGAAGGTCGAGCAGGGCCGCCTCGGCAACATCGGCGGCGGCACGGTGCAGGATGCGGTCGGCGTGGGTGTCGGCGTCGCCTGCGTGGGCGTCGACTGGTCGAAGGATCTCGACAAGGTCGACGTCGGCGGCTGGCGCACCAACCCGGCGTTCCGGGGCGGCACGCTGACCAACCCGGTCAATCCGGGCGGGCTCGGCGGCCTGCCGGGCGGTTTTGGCCGCTGATCCCATGACCCTCGAGACGTCTCTGCCGGAAGCGGGTCTTCCGGCAGGGGCCCGCGCCACGGACGGGGAGGCTGCCCACGCCGCCCCTCCCGCCGGGCGCATCGCCCTGGTCGCGGCGCCGTTCAATTCGGTGCGCCGTCCGTCGATCCAGGTGGGGCTCCTGTCGGAGATCGCGCGCGAGGCGGGGTGGCAGGCGACGACGCACCACCTCTTCCTCGATTTCGCCGCCATGGCCAGTCCCGATTTCTACGAGGCGGTCGCCAACGACCGCGGCGTCGCGGTGGGCGACTGGCTGTTCTCCGTCGCTGCCTTCGGCGACCGCGCCCCCGACCCGACGGGCGAGAAGCTGATCGCCGCCTTTGACCGGCGGGACCGCGACCTGCTGCTGCATGTCCGGACCGAGATCGTGCCCGCCTTCGTCGAGCTGGCGGCCGCCGAGATCGCGCGCGCGGCGCCCGACGTCGCCGGTTTCACCTCGACCTTCCAGCAGACCGCGGCGGCCATCGCCATCGGGCGGCGGCTGAAGCAGATGCTGCCGGACGTCGTCACCGTCTACGGCGGCGCGAATTTCGAGCGCGAGATGGCGCGGGAGTGGCTCTCCGCCGTGCCGGAAATCGACCTCGTCCTGAGCGGCGAGGCCGACCGCACCTTCCCCGTGCTGCTCGGCGCGATCGCCGACGGCGCGGGCTTCGAGAAGGTGCGCGGGCTCACCTGGTGGGGCAGCGACGGCGCGCCCGTGCAGAACCCGCCCGCCCCGCTCGTCACCGATCTCGAGCGCAATCCCGTGCCCGACTACCAGGAGTATTTCGCGCGCGCGGAGTACTTCGGCATCCTGCCGCCCGGCCTGCGCAACGACATCCGCGTGCCGTTCGAGAGTGCGCGCGGGTGCTGGTGGGGCGAGAACCAGCATTGCACCTTCTGCGGGCTCAACGCGCTCTCCATGAAGTTCCGCTCCAAGCCCGCAGAGAAGGTGCTGGAGGAGCTTGGCGAACTCGCGCGCCGGCATCGCTCCTACCATTTCGAGGCCGTCGACAACATCATCGACCGGGCCTACATGGAAACGCTGCTGCCGCGGCTGTCGCGGCCCGACGTCAACTACGACCTCTTCTACGAGGTCAAGTCGAACCTGAAACCCGCGGACATGGCTGCGCTCGCCGCCGCCGGGATCCGCACGATCCAGCCCGGCATCGAGAGCCTGTCGACCGATGTGCTGAAGCTGATGCGCAAGGGGGTGCGCGGGCTCGACAACCTCAACATGCTGCGCTGGGCCGCACACCATGGCATCGCGGTCAGCTGGAACGTGCTGTGGGGTTTTCCGGGCGAGAGCCGGGAAGACTACGACGCGCAGGCCGCGCTGTTCGCGAAGCTGCACCACCTCCAGCCGCCGTCTGCGGGCATCCGCATCTGGCTCGAACGTTTCAGCCCGCTCTACAAGGACGACAAGGCGTTTCCCCGGAAATTCCGCCGCCCGGAACGCTCGCTCGACTTCATCCTGCCGCCGGAGATGGACAAGGAGCAGGTCGCCTATTTCTTCGAGTACGAGCTGGAAAACACCCTCCCCAAGGAGGCCTATGCGAGGATCGAGGCCGCCATCGAGGACTGGAAACAGGCCTGGATGCAGGACTGGTCGCCGCGGCTTACCTATTTCTCCGCACCCGACGTGGTGACGGTCGAGGACGCGCGCACGAGCGCCGAACCAACTGTCGTCCGCTATCGGGGCCGCGAGGCGCGGGTCTTCCAGTCGATCATCGAGAAGCCGCTGACCGCCGCCCGCATCGCGGAGAAGCTGGGCGAGCCGCAGAACCGCGTCGACCGGGCGCTGCGCCTGCTCGACGCGGACGGGGTCGTGGCGGCGGAGGGCGGGCTGTTCCTCGCCCTGCCCCTGCCCTTCAAGCCGCGCTGAGGGGACGGGACGATGACCGAGGCGACGGACATCGAAACGGATGCGATTTCGGCCCTCCCGCCCGCGGGCCGGGAAGCGTTCGCGCAGGCGCGGGCCGCTGGAAAGAGCCCGCTGGGCGCCCTCGCCTGCGTCGCCGCCCGCGACCTGCCGCTGAAGGACCCTGTCTTCGCCGAGGTCGAACGGGCGGACCCGCCCGCACGCACGCCTCCGGAAGGCTTTGCAACGCTGGTGCTGATCGCCAAGCTGACGCGCCACTGCAACCTGCGCTGCACCTATTGCAACGACTGGCGCGAGGGACCCGGCCAGCAGATGACGCCGCGCACGCAGGCGCTGATGCTGCGCCGCGCGGCCGAGGATGCGCGCGCCGCCACGCTCAAGTTCGTCTGGCACGGGGGCGAGCCATCGCTGCTCGGCGTCCGGCGCACACTGGGCTTTCTCTGGCTTCAGGCGAAGCTGCGGCGGCCGGGCCAGATGGTGCGCAACTCGCTGCAAACGAACGGCGTCGGGCTCACCGACGAGATGATCGCGCTGTGGCGGCTGTTTGGCGTGCGTGCGAGCGTCAGCCTCGACGGACCGCGCGAGATGCACGACCGTACCCGCAGGACTGTCGCGGACAAACCCTCCTTCGACGCGGCGGCGGATGGCATCGCACGGCTGAAGGCGGCGGGCCTCTTTGCCGGCGCGCTGGTCGTGGTGACGGAGGAGATCGCGGCTCTCGATCCGCTCTACCTCGTGGATGCGCTGGAGGCCGCCGGTGTCGACGCCGCCGCCTTCCTGCCGGTGCGCCCTTCCTCGGCTGATGGGTCAGGTCCCTGCCTCGCGCCGGAGGCGTTCGCCCGCTTTCTCGTCCGCCTGCTCGACGCGCTGCGCGCCCATCCCGACAGGCAGCTCGCCGTGCGCGAGCTTGACGCCCTGCACGCCGCCTACCAGGGCACGGGAACCGGCTTCTGCGAACTGCGCGGCCCCTGCCTCGGCGACTATTTCGGCGTCGATCCCGACGGCCAGGTCATGCATTGCGACAAGTTCCTGGGCTCCGAGGCCCACGTGCTCGGCACGCTCGCGGACCGCAGCTTCGCGGAGATGCGCGCCTCGGACGAGATGCGCGCGCTCAAGGACGGCTACCGCGCCGCCCAGACCCGGCTCGCCGGATGCAGATGGTTCGGGCGCTGCAAGGGCTGGTGCCCGCACGAGGCGCACATCGCCGACCTGCGCGGCGCCGCGGGTGGCTGCTGCGGGCTTGCGGAGGTGTTCGCGCACTTTGCACGCCTCGAAGCGGACGCCCGCCGCGAGGCCGTACATGCGTGACGCACCGGCACTCGCGGGTCTCGTGGAGTCGCTGGAGGCGCGGGCGTTTCCGGACCTGGACCTCTGGGTGGCAGTGGCGAAAGGAGCCGACGCGCGCACGATGGGCGGGGCGGCGGATGTGGCCCTCGGCCTCGGCGCGGGGACGACGCGCGAGGATGCTGAGACGCGGGCGCTGGGCGAGTGCCTGGAGCGGCTCGGCGCGGCGCTGGTGCCCGACGGCACTCCGCCCGGCGTACCTGCGCGGACGTTTTCCGGGTCTCCGGCGGGCTGGGTGCCTGCGGCGCGCGTCTATTTGCCCTACCGCGACGCTCTCGGGCCGGTCCTGCCCGCGACGTCGGAGGGGTTGGCTTTCGCCTTCGACAGGCAGACGGCGTGCCTGCGCGCCGGGCTCGAACTGATCGAGCGGGTGGCGCTCCGGGACGCCTTGTCTGCGGGCCACCGCACCCTTCGGACAGAGGGGGAACAGTCCTGCGGCAAGCACACGTCAACGCTTTACCGTCTGCCTGCACCCATGCCCGTCATTCTGGCGGTACTCGCGGACCCTTGGGGCCGCATTTCGGGCGCAGGCTCCGCCGCCGATCCGGACCCGCAGGCCGCCGCGGAGCGCGCTGTACGGGAAGCGGCCCTCGCGCATCTTGCAGCGGAAGGCGAGGTGCTGCCCGGAAGCATCGGCCCAGGCGACGCGCTGCTCGCGCCCTTCGGGGTCCGCATGCTGCGCGATCTGAGAACCACCGGCATCCAATTGCCAGAACAGGAAGACTTCACCCCCGCCGGCACGTTCGACGCCCTCGGCATCGTCTTTGCCGATGCCACGCCTCCTGCTTTCCGGAGCTTCGGCGGAGTCGTGTTCCGCGCGCTGAGGGGACGACGCCATGCCTGACCGAAGCGCGCCCCCACCCTCCGACGCGCTCGCGATCCGCCGTCTCGGCCATCGGATCGCGGCCGCGCCCCGCCGCACGGGCGGCGCGGTACTGCTGCGGGAGGCTGTCCCGCGTCCCCCTGTGCACCCCCACGCGCTGGCCGTGGCACTGATCGACCGCCTGCGCCCGCGGCCCGCCGACATGGAGGTGCGGGCGGTCCACCGGATCGGGGGCAAGGCGGCTGCCGTCGGCCTTGAGCGCCACCTCGAACCCGGCGGCCGCCTGGAAGGACGCGCCGCAGAGAGGGTTCTCGCGGCAGGGACCACTCTCGTCATCCAGAAAGCGGACGCGCAATCGCCGGGCTGGGACCGGCTCGCCCGCGCGTTCGAGGCAGAAACCGCGCAGCCCTGCCAAGTCAACCTCTATGCCGGGCCGCCGGAAGCACCCGGGCTGCCATGGCATCGCGATCCGCACGACGTGCTGATGCTCGCCCTCGCCGGCGAGAAGATCGTGGACGTCGCGGCCCGCCTGGGCCCGCGCGGTCCAGAGAGAGAGGAGCGTGTCGTGCTTCGCGCCGGCGACGCGCTCTGGCTGCCGCGCGGCACGCCGCACCAGGCGGCGAACGGCCCCTCGGGCGCGGTGC
>JAJLJT010000321.1:0-3568 GCA_033844555.1 Alphaproteobacteria bacterium
ATCGGGATCGCCGACCGCAACACGCTGGCGGGCGCGGTGCGCGCGCACATGGCCTGGCGCGAGACGGGCGCGCGGGAGAAGGGTCTGAAACTCGCGGTGGGCGCCCGCCTCGTCTTCCGCGACGGCACGCCGGACGTGATCGCATACCCGGAGGACCGGGCCGCCTATGGCCGCCTCTGCCGCCTGCTGACGCACGGTAACCGGCGCGCGCCCAAGGGGGAATGCCACCTCGACCTCCCCGACCTGCTGGCGCGGGCCGGCGGCCTGTCGCTGATCGTCATGCCGCCCGAAAGGCCGGGAACGGAAACGGCGGAGACGCTCGCCACGCTGGCGGCGGCACGGCCCGGCGCGGTCTGGCTGGCCGCGCCCCTGCGGATGGGCGGCGAGGATCGGCGCCGTCTCGTCCGGCTGCGGGAAATGGCGGTGGCGGCAGGCGTGCCCCTGCTCGCGACCCATGACGCGCTCTACCATGCGCCGGAGCGCCGCCCGCTGCACGACGTGCTGACCTGCGTGCGCCTGCGCACGACGCTCGACGCGGCCGGAACGCGGCTCGCCCCCCACGCCGAACGCCACCTGAAGACGCCCGCCGAGACCGCGCGGCTCTACGCGCACCTTCCCGAGGCCGTGGACGAGAGCCTGCGCCTGCTCGACCGGCTCCATTTCTCGCTGGAGGAGTTGCGCTACCAGTACCCGGACGAGGCCCGCGCCGGGTTCGGCAGCGCGCAGGCCGCGCTCGAACATTTCGCGCGCGAGGGAGCCCGGCGGCGCTATCCCGCGGGCGTGCCGGAGACGGTCGCGGCGACGATGGAGCGTGAACTGGCGCTGATCGGCCGGCTCGGCTACGCGCCCTATTTCCTGACCGTCCACGACATCGTGTGCTTCGCGCGGCGTGAGGGGATTCTCTGCCAGGGCCGCGGATCGGCTGCGAATTCCGTCGTCTGCTTCTGTCTCGGGATCACGGAGGTCGACCCAATCGCGCATGACCTGCTGTTCGAGCGCTTCATCTCCGCCGCGCGCGGGGAGCCGCCCGACATCGACGTGGATTTCGAGCATCAGCGGCGCGAGGAGGTGCTGCAATACATCTACCGCCGCTATGGGCGGGCGCGAGTGGCGCTGACCTCGACCGTTGTCACCTATGGCGCGCGCATGGCGGTGCGCGACGTGGGCCGCGCCTTCGGGCTGAGCGAGGACACGCTGTCGGCGCTTTCGGGCTCGGTCTGGGGCTGGTCGCGCGAGGGCGTGGACGCGGAGGACGCCGCCCGCGCCGGTCTCGACGCCGCCGACCCGCGCCTCGCGCTGGTGCTGGCGCTGGCGCGCGGCCTGATCGGCTTTCCCCGCCACCTCTCGCAGCATACCGGCGGCATGGTGATCGCGCGCGACCGGCTGGACGAGCTTGTCCCCATCCAGAACGCGGCGATGGAGGACCGCACGGTCATCGAGTGGAACAAGGACGACCTGGAGGCGCTGGACTTCCTCAAGGTCGATATCCTGGGCCTCGGCATGCTGAGCGCGCTGAGGCGGTTTTTCACATTCATGTCAGAGGCGTACGGGCAAGACCTCACGCTCGCCACGATCCCGAAGGAGGAGCCCGCCGTCTACGAGATGCTGTGCCGGGCCGACAGCGTGGGCCTCTTCCAGGTGGAAAGCCGGGCGCAGCAGAACATGCTGCCGCGGCTGAAACCCCGGCGGTTCTTCGACCTCGTCGTGGAGGTGGCGATCGTGCGCCCCGGCCCGATCCAGGGCGACATGGTGCATCCCTATCTGCGCCGCCGCCAGGGCATCGACCCGGTCGCCTACCCCTCGCGCGAGCTGGAGGAGGTGCTGGGTCCGACGCTCGGCGTGCCGCTGTTCCAGGAGCAGTGCATGAAGATCGCCATCGTGGCCGCGGGCTTCACGCCGGAGGAAGCCGACCGCCTGCGCCGCGCCATGGCGACCTTCAAGCGGGTCGGCACGATCCACACCTTCTTCGACAAGATGGTCGAGGGGATGGCCGAACGCGGCTACGACCGCGCCTTCGCCGAGCAGTGCTTCCGCCAGATCGAGGGGTTCGGCACCTATGGCTTTCCCATGTCGCACGCAGCGAGCTTCGCGCTACTGGTCTATGCGTCGGCCTGGGCGAAGTGCCGCTATCCGGACGTCTATCTCGCCGCGATGCTGAACGCGCAGCCGCTGGGCTTCTACGCACCCGCACAACTGGTCCGCGACGCGCGCGAGCACGGGGTCGAGGTGCGTGCCGTGGACGTGAACGCGAGCGGGGTGGAAGCGACGCTCGAACCGCTCGCGCCGAAGGACGGCCCAGAGACCGGTGCGGCGCCCCACCCGCGCTTTTCCTGGATGGAGGGGGAGATGCGGACCGCGCGCGCCGTGCGCCTGGGCTTCGCCAGCGTGCGGGGGCTGGGGGACGCGGCGGCGGAGGCGCTCGTCGCGCACCGGGGCGCGGGTTACGACAGCGTGCGCGACGTGTGGCTGCGCACGGGGCTGCCGCCCGCCGCGCTCGAACGCCTGGCGGAGGCGGATGCGTTCGCGGGCCTCGGCCTTGCGCGGCGCGATGCGCTGTGGGCCGTGCGGGGGCTGGGGCGGACGGGGGATGCGGACGACCTGCCGCTGCTGCGGGCGCTGTCGGGCCCCGCGCGCGAGCCCGACGCCGCCCTGCCGCCCATGCCGCCCGGCCAGCAGGTGGCGGAGGATTACCGCCACCTGGGCCTCAGCCTGCGCGCGCACCCGGTGAGCTTCCTGCGCGGCCGTCTCGCCGGTCTGCGCGCCCAGCCCGCCGAGGCGCTGGAGCGGATGCGCGACCGAACGCGGACGGCCGCCGCGGGCCTCGTGCGGGTGCGTCAGCGGCCCGGGTCCGCGCGGGGCGTGATCTTCCTCACGCTGGAGGACGAGACGGGCACGGTGAACGTGATCGTCTGGCCAAAGCTCTTCGAGGCGTACCGGGCCGAGACGCTGGGCGCGCGCCTGCTGGTCGTGCGCGGGCGGCTGCAGTCGGAGGCGGGCATCGTCCACCTGATCGCGGAGAAACTGGAGGATGCGAGCGATCTGCTGGCAACCCTCGGCGAGGCGCACGCGCGGGTGCAGAGCCTCGCCCACGCCGACGAGGTGAAGCGTCCGGTCCGCGCCATGCCGCGCGGGCGCAACTTCCGGTGAAGGCGCGTTCCGCTTGCGCACGGGCGCGCCCTCGCACAAACTGTTCAGACATCGTGAACCATGAGCGGGTCCGGCGCGTATCATGTTCATGCGACACACAACCACACGCCTCACCATCGCGACCGCCGGGCTGGCCCTCATGCTCGGCGCAGGGCTTTCTGCGCCCGCGAGCGCGAGCGGCGTGCAGATGGCCTCGCTCGAGGCCACGCCGCAGGCAGAGCGCACGCAGGACGCGACCGTCTACAGCTTCGACGTCTACCGCGAGGGCAGCCCCATCGGCACGCACACGGTGCGCGTTGAGCGCCTGCCCGACGGACGCCGCCAGGCGCGCGTGACCATCGACCTGAAGGTCAAGCTGGGCTTCATCCCGCTCTATACCTACCGGCACGAGGCCGTGGAGGTCGTGGGTCCGGACGGGCGG
>JAJLJT010000322.1:0-6589 GCA_033844555.1 Alphaproteobacteria bacterium
GTCTCCTACCTCATCCCCTGTCACAGGGTGCTGCGGGGAACGGGTGCGCTGGCGGGCTATCACTGGGGTCTGAAGACCAAGCGCGCGCTGCTCGCCATGGAAGCGGCGCGCGCCGAGGAGCGGGCGGAAGCGGGCGCTGCATGACGCGCCGGTACGCTCAGAAGTCGATGCCGAGCACGTCCGCCATGGTGTAGATGCCGGGCGAGCGGCCCTGCCCCCACAGCGCCGCCTTGACCGCGCCGCGCGCGAAGATGCGCCTGTCGGTGGCGATGTGACGCAGCTCGATACGCTCGTCGTCCGCCGCGAAGATCGTGGTGTGCTCGCCCACGACATTGCCGCCGCGCAGGGCGGCGAGGCCGATGTGGCCGCGCTCGCGCGCACCCGTGTGCCCGTCGCGGCCGCGGTCGGCGACCTCGTCCAGGCGCACGCCGCGCCCCTCGGCGGCTGCCTCCGCGAACATGAGCGCCGTGCCCGAGGGCGCGTCGACCTTGTGCCTGTGGTGCATCTCCACGACCTCGACGTCCCAGTCGGCGTCGAGCGTCGCGGCCACCTTGCGGATCAGCGCCTGCAGAAGATTCACGCCGAGGCTCATGTTGCCCGACTTGACGATGGTGGCGTGGCGGGCGGCGGCGGCGATCTTCTTCTCGTCGTCCGCGGAAAAGCCGGTCGTGCCGACGACGTGCACGATACGCGCCTGGGCGGCGAGACCCGCGAACTCCACCGTCGCTGCAGGCGCGGTGAAGTCGAGCAGCGCGTCGCTGCCGACCAGCGCGCCGAGGGCGTCGTCGGTCAGGCGGACGCCCGTGTCCGGCCGGCCGATCAGGCGGCCGGCGTCGGTGCCGAGAAGATCATGCCCCGGCCGCTCGATCGCGCCGGAGAGAACCGCCCCGTCCGTATCGAGAACGGTTTCGAGAAACGTTCGGCCCATGCGGCCGCTTGCCCCGGCCACCGCGATGCGTACGTCCGTCATGATTGCTCCCTCCGTGCCCGCGCCATCGTTCAGCGGGGGAGGTAGCACCGGCAGGCCATGCGGTAAAGCGATCAGGCGTCCGCGCGCCGCGCGTAGGTCCAGACGCGCGCCGGCCAGACATTGAGCCAGACGCGTCTGCCGCCGTGCACCTCGTAAGAGGCGGGCAGGTCGCGCACGGGCGAGCCGCGGGAATAGGTGAACTGCACGAACTTGCCGCCCGGTCCCATCAGGTCGGCGCAATCCTCGACCAGCGCGCGGCGCACGGCACGCGGACGGGTCATCAGCGGCAGGCTGGAGACGACGGACGCCACGGGACCGTCCACCACACCCTCAAGCGTCTTCTTGATGGCGTAGGCGTCGCCTTCGATCACGCGGACCCCTGGAAAGCGCTGGCGCAGGAGACGGCAGAACTCCGGATTGAACTCGACGAGGACGAGACGCTCCGGCGCCATACCGCTGGCGAGCAGGGCCGCCGTCACCGGGCCGGTACCGGGGCCAAGCTCCACGATCACGCCGGGTCGGTCTGCAGATGCCGCCGCCGCCATCGCACGCGCGAGACGGCGGCCGGATGGCGCCACGCCGCCGGTCTTCACCGGAGACTTGATCATTGCGCCCACGAACTGCACGTCGCGCTTCAGGGCCCTGCGCCGTTCCCGGATCATCTCACGCATACATTCGTCCCCGGATGAGAAACCGTTCGGCAGGGATACCCTGCCATCCCGGCGGCCGAAAGCGGAAAAAGCGTGCGCCTCAATCCTTCATGCCGTCCCAGAACTCCTTCACCTTGGCGAAGAAGCCGGTGGATTGAGGGCTGTTGTCGCGGCCTTCCTTCTCGAACTCCTCCAGCAGCTCGCGCTGGCGCCGGGTGAGATTGACCGGCGTTTCGACCACGCACTCGATATACTGGTCGCCGTGGCGCCCGCCGCGCAGGTGCGGCATGCCCTTTCCGCGCAGGCGGAACTGGCGGCCGGACTGCGTGCCCGCCGGAATCTCGACGCGCACGCGCCCGCCGTCGATGCTCGGCACCTCGATCTTGCCGCCGAGCGCCGCCGTCGTCATCGGGACGGGCACACGGCAATGCAGGTCCGCCCCCTCGCGCCGGAAGAGGTCGTGCGGCGCGATCTCCAGGAAGATGTAGAGGTCGCCCGCAGGCCCGCCGCGCACACCGGCCTCGCCCTCGCCGGAGAGGCGGATGCGGGTGCCTTCCTCGACCCCCTTGGGAATCGACACGTTCAGGGTGCGTTCGCGCTCCACGCGGCCGGCGCCTGAGCAAGCCTTGCACGGGTTCTTGATGATGCGGCCGAGGCCGTTGCAGGTCGGGCATGTCCGCTCGATCGTGAAGAAGCCCTGCTGCGCACGCACCTTGCCCATGCCGGAGCAGGTCGGACAGGTGACGGGCTGGGAGCCCGCCTCGGCGCCGGAACCGTTGCACACGTCGCAGGTGACGGAGCCCGGTACGCGGATCTGCGCGGACTTTCCGTGATAAGCCTCTTCCAGCGTGATGCGGAGGTTGTAGCGCAGGTCCGACCCGCGCGCGCGCCCGTCGCCGCGCGCCCGTCCGCGGCCCATGAACTCCCCGAAGAGGTCGTCGAACACGTCGGCGAAGGCGGAGGAGAAGTCCGCGCCGCCGCGCGCGCCCGCCGCGCCCGCACCGAAGCCGCCGGGGCCGGCACCCATGCCGCCCTCGAAGGCCGCATGGCCGAACTGGTCGTAGGCCGCGCGCTTCTGGGCGTCCTTCAGGACGTCGTAGGCCTCGTTCAATTCCTTGAACTTGCGCTCGGCTTCGGGATCGTCGCGGTTGCGGTCGGGGTGCAGTTCCTTGGCGCGTCCGCGATAGGCCTTCTTGAGTTCGTCGGCCGTTGCATCGCGCGAGACGCCGAGGACCTTGTAATAGTCCCGTTTTTCCATGGTTTCAGTCGACGCTCGTTCGCTCGTGGTTCCAAGGGGCCCCGCCGGCCGTCACGATCACCGGCGGGGCCTGTCCCGGAACCGGCATCGCCGCCGGATCAGGCGTTCTTGTCGGACTTGTCGTCCTTCACTTCCTCGAACTCCGCATCGACGACGCCCTCGTCGCTGCCGGAGGACGCGGTCTCCGAGGCGCCCGCCTCGTCGCCCGCCGCGTCGGCGTCCTTGTTGGCGTAGAGCACTTCGCCAAGCTTCATCGCCGCCTGCGCGAGCGCCTGGGTCTTGGCCTGGATGTCGTCGAGATCCTCGCCCTCCGCAGCCTCCTTGAGCGCCTTCACGGCATCCTCGATGCCGGTGCGGTCTGCCTCCTCGAGGCGGCCGCCATATTCGGCGAGCTGCTTCTCGGTCTGGTGCACCAGCGCTTCCGCCTGGTTCTTCGCCTCGACAAGTTCCCGCTTCTTGCGGTCGGTGTCGCGGTTCGCCTCCGCTTCCTTGACCATCTTCTCGATGTCAGCGTCGGACAGGCCGCCCGAGGCCTGGATGCGGATCTGCTGCTCCTTGCCGGTGCCCTTGTCCTTGGCCGACACGTTGACGATGCCGTTGGCGTCGATGTCGAACGTCACCTCGATCTGCGGCACGCCGCGCGGCGCCGGCGGAATGCCCATCAGATCGAACTGGCCCAGCATCTTGTTGTCCGCGGCCATCTCGCGCTCGCCCTGGAACACGCGGATGGTCACCGCGTTCTGGTTGTCCTCGGCGGTGGAGAAGACCTGGCTCTTCTTGGTCGGGATCGTCGTGTTGCGGTCGATCAGGCGCGTGAACACGCCGCCCAGCGTCTCGATGCCGAGCGACAGGGGCGTCACGTCGAGCAGCAGCACGTCCTTCACATCGCCCTGCAGCACGCCCGCCTGGATCGCGGCGCCGATCGCCACGACCTCGTCCGGGTTCACACCCTTGTGCGGCTCGCGGCCGAAGAAGTTCTTCACCGCCGCCTGCACCTTGGGCATGCGGGTCATCCCGCCGACGAGCACGACCTCGTCGATCTCGCCCGCGCTGATGCCCGCGTCGGCGAGCGCCTTCTTGCACGGCTCCAGCGTGCGCTGGATGAAGTCATCGACCAGCGCCTCGAGCTTCGCACGCGTCAGCTTCAGCGTCAGGTGCTTCGGGCCGGACTGGTCGGCGGTGATGAAGGGCAGGTTGATCTCGGTCTGCTGGGCGGACGACAGCTCGATCTTCGCCTTCTCCGCGGCCTCCTTGAGGCGCTGGAGGGCGAGCTTGTCGCCGCGCAGGTCGATGCCGTTCTCTTTCTTGAACTCGTCGGCCAGATAGTCGACGAGGCGCATGTCGAAGTCCTCGCCGCCGAGGAAGGTATCGCCGTTCGTCGCCTTCACCTCGAACACGCCGTCGCCGATCTCGAGGATCGAGATGTCGAACGTGCCGCCGCCGAGGTCGTAGACCGCGATGGTCTTGCCGTCGTTCTTGTCGAGACCGTAGGCCAGCGCGGCCGCCGTCGGCTCGTTGATGATGCGCAGAACCTCAAGGCCCGCGATCTTGCCCGCGTCCTTGGTGGCCTGGCGCTGGGCGTCGTTGAAGTACGCCGGAACCGTGATGACGGCCTTGTCGACCGTCTCGCCGAGATAGGCCTCCGCCGTCTCCTTCATCTTCTGCAGTACGAGCGCGGAAACCTGCGAGGGGGCCATCTCCTTGCCGCGCGCCTCGACCCAGGCGTCGCCGTTGCCGCCCTTCACGATCTTGTAGGGGACGAGCTTCTTGTCCTTCTCCACCATCGGATCGTCGTAGCGGCGCCCGATCAGGCGCTTGACCGCGAAGAAGGTGTGTTCCGGATTGGTGACCGCCTGCCGCTTGGCCGGCTGGCCCACCAGCGTTTCCCCGTCCTCGGTGAATGCGACCATCGACGGCGTCGTGCGCGCGCCTTCCGCGTTCTCGATCACCTTGGGTGTCGCGCCATCCATGATGGCGATGCAGGAGTTGGTCGTCCCGAGGTCGATGCCGATGACTTTGGCCATGTGCTCATACCCTTTTGATGCTCAGCGAGCGCGCCGGACCCAAGCGGCATCCGGTGCGCCCCCGCCCGTTCGCGGGTCGTGGACTCGAATGATGCGGGGTATATAGGCGGGGGGCATGAGGCCCGCAACCGGGCAGCCGCGGCAAGTGTGCAACACTGCTGCACGGGAGCCCTCGAAACGGCGAAACGGCGCCCCGAGGGACGCCGTTTCGCACATTGCAAGGATCGGCCGGTCAGGCGGCGCGGCGGCGCGACGCCCAGAGGCCGGCGAGGCCGAGGCCGAGGAGACCGAGAACCGCAGGCTCCGCCACGTGCGCGCTGGCCGTGTCGACGCGGACGAAGAAGCCCGCCGGCGTGCCGGCCACGCCGTCGCCCTGGATCGTGATCTCGTGGCTGCCGGCGGCGAGCACGACCTCGCCCGACGACCAGGCGGCACTGGTCCACGCGCTGTCGGCTTGCGCATCATCGCCAAAGCCGCTCGCGAAGGCCTGGAATGTCGTGGTCAGGATCAGCGTGCCGAAATCGTAGACGTAGAAGATGTCGTCGGTCAGAAACGCATCCGTGACACGCAGGACAGCCGGACCGCTGAGAGAGAGCGCAAACGGCGACGCGGTGGAGTCGACGAAGGGGGCGGAGATCTCGTCGAGGTACCAGCCACCGTCGAGCGTCGGGGCCGCGGAGGCGGCGGCGGGGATCGACATGGCAAAGGCCACGGCGGCGGCGGAGACGATACCGGAACGGGTCATGGGAACTATCCTGTGCAGTCTGGCGCAAGTGCCTTGAACGAAAGATGCAGACAGGGAAAGCAAGTTCGATGCCAGAATATATGTATATTCATGCTCTTTCATGTATATTGATTCTCGTGCGCTTTGCGGTGCATTCCGGGCGGACAGCACAATGCCTTTCTGAATTTTCCACACTCAGATGTAAGGCATGCTGACGGGCGTCAGGAAACTTGACGGGTTTCTGGACCGCGCGGCGCAGGGCCGCGTGCTGGCGGCGGTGCGCGCGGGAATGGCTGCCGCCCCGCCCTTCCGGCCCGAGATGCCGCGCACGGGAAAGCCGTTCAGCGTGCGCATGACGAATCTCGGCCCGCTGGGCTGGGTGTCGGACCGGGCGGGCGGCTACCGCTACCAGCCGACGCACCCGGTGACGGGCGAACCCTGGCCGCCCATACCGGAGGCGATCCTCGCGGTCTGGCGGGAGGTGGCGCGCTACCCGCACGATCCCGAGGCGTGCCTCGTCAATCTCTACGGGTCCGGCGCGCGCATGGGCCTGCACCAGGACCGCGACGAGGAAACGTTCGATGCGCCCGTCGTCTCCATCTCGCTCGGCGACCGGGCGCGCTTCCGGGTGGGCGGCACGGAGCGCAAGGGGCCGACGGCCAGCTTCTGGCTCGACAGCGGCGACGTTCTGGTGCTGGAGGGGGCGGCCCGCCTCGCCTTCCACGGCATCGACCGGGTGGTGCCGGACAGCTCGACCCTCTGCCCCGACCTCGGCCGGGTGAACCTGACGCTCAGGCGGGTGACGCGGCCGTGAGGAGGTCGCGCCTTCACGCCCCCTGCGGCGCGGGCGGGGCCTTGGCGACGCCGACCATGGCGGGGCGCAGCAGGCGTCCCTCCATCAGGAAGCCCGCCTGCATGGTCTGAACGACGGTGCCGGGCGCGTGGTCGGCGCTGGGGATCTCC
>JAJLJT010000323.1:0-18488 GCA_033844555.1 Alphaproteobacteria bacterium
GCCGAGACGCTGGAGATACCCATTGGCACGGTGATGAGCCGGCTTGCCCGCGCACGGGCCCGTCTCGCACCCATGATCGGGGATTGAACCGATGACGACCGAATGGACCGAGGATGAGATCGTGGCCTATGCCGACGGCTCCGCCGAAGGAGATGCAGCCCGGCGCGCGGCCCGCGCGGTGGAGACGGACCCGCGCGCCCGCGCCATCTTCCAGCGCGTGCGGGAGGCGAACGCCATGCTTCGCGCCGCCTTCGACGCACCCATGCAGGAGGCGGCGCCCGCGCCGATCCTCGCCGCAATCCACGGCAAGCCTGGCAAGGTTGCCACGCTGCCCCGTCGCGGCGTCATGCACCGCTTCGTGCCGCTTGCGATGGCGGCGAGCGTGGTGCTGGCCGTCGGTCTTGCCGTCTATCTGCAGCCGGGCCTGCTCGACCGGGACGGTCACGACGCCGCCCCCGCATTGGCGCTTGGCCCAGTCTCCCGGGACACGGCGCTGGCCACCGCCCTGGAGACGCGCGCGGCTGGCACGCCGGAGGATGCGGTCACGGTGCTGGCGACGTTCCGCACGGAAGGCGGCCAGGTCTGCCGCGAGTTCGAGCACATGCCCTCCGGCAGCACGAAACTGGTGGCCGGAATCGCCTGCCGCACGCCGTCGGGATGGGCGGTCGAGGCCCTTGCGGAGGTCGCGCTGGCAACGCAGGGCGGCGAAGGCTACACGCCCGCCAGCGGCGCGAACGATCCGCTGGCCAGTGTCCTTGCAGGCCTCAAGGCCGGGCCGGCGCTCTCCGCGTCGGAAGAAGCGCGTCTTCTTCGGAACCGCTGGCAGGAATAGCCACGGGACCGGCGTGGCCGGATGCGGCCGCCTGAGAGGGGCCGGGCACGCGCTCCCCCGCCGGGGCCGCAGATGCCGGCACCCGGTTTCGGCAGGTCCGGCGCCTGCTGCGCCCTGCCCCTTCAGTCCCCCATTCCACGCCGTCTCATGGTATGGTCACGCGAAGGGAGCGCAGATCATGGCAGAGCAAGGAACCGGTTTGCCGGCCTATCGCTGGGTCGTGGTCACGTCGGGCGCCCTGATCCTCGCCCTCGCCATGGGGTCCATCGTCAACGGAATGTCGGCCTATGTGGTGCCGTTGGAAAACCTGCACGGCTGGGACCGCGCAGGCGTCTCGCTGATCAATGTTTCCGGGATCGTCGGCCTGGCGATCGGCGGCCTGCTGATGGGGGCCGCCGCCGACCGCGTCGGTGTGCGGCCGGTGGTTCTGGCGGGCAGCGCGGTGATGGGCCTGGCCTATCTCGCCTCTGCACTGGCGGACCAGCTCTGGCAGTACTACGCGCTGATGTTCGTGGCCGGGTTCTTCGGTGCGGCAGGCATCTTCGCGCCCATCATGTCACTTGTCGGCAAATGGTTTCCCATCGGAGCGGGCCTCGCCATCGGCATCGCCTCGGCCGGGCAGGCACTGGGGCAAGGCGGCGTACCGTTCGCGTCGGCGTTCCTGATCAAGGAATTCGGCGTTTCCGCAGCGCTCGGCATCACGGGTGGGCTGATGCTCCTCGTCCTTCTGCCGCTGGGTGCGCTCCTCAGCCCCGCCGAGGGCGGCCGAGGCATGCAGGGGCAGGCGGCACAGGACGAGAACTATCCGCCGATCCGGCTGGTGGTGCCGACGATGTGCCTGGCGATATTCCTGTGCTGTACCTGCATGTCGGTGCCGCTCATGCATCTCGTCCCACACATCCAGGGCACCGGCTACACCGCGGATGAGGCCGGAGGCGTCATCTTCCTGATGCTGATGGTGGGCGTTCTCGGACGGGTGGCCTTCGGCAGGCTGGCGGACATGATCGGCGCAATCCCCGCCTACATGACGGCAACCGCGTGGATGACCTTGCTGATCTACGGGTTCATCCTGATAAACGATCTGTCCAGCTTCTACGTCTACGCCCCGATCTACGGCTTCGGTTATGCCGGCGTGATGACCGGCGTACTCGCGACCACCGCCGCGCATACGCCGCCGTCGCGGCGCGCCTTCGCCATGGGCATCATCACGATGTTCGGGTGGTTCGGTCACGCCAACGGCGGTTTTCTCGGCGGTTATCTGTACGATCTCGCGGGGGATTACGCGGCCGCCTATGGCGTCGCGGCGATGGCCGGTGTCCTGAACCTCATGGTTGTCGGTGCGCTCTACTGGAAGCTCAGGGCGCCGGGAACTGGCGGATTTGCCAGGGCCTGAACCGCGAGGGTGACGCGGCGTGCCCTGCCGGGAGCGCGCGCGTCTGCCGCCTCGCACCCGCGGACGCCGCTGCAGCTCAGGCCGTGAGGCGGAAGTAGAGCATCGGGAGCTTTTCGGGCAGCGAGGACAGCCGGTCGATCTGCAGCGCATTCCGCCTGCCGAAGATCCGGGTGAGATAGCTGTCTCCACCGGAATCGAGGCCGACGCAGAAGACGTCGATGCCCTGTTGGGAGAGGCTTGCGACGGCCTTGCGGGCGTCTTCCACCAGGTACTTCCGGTCCTGAACGTCAATGTCCGACGGCTCCCCGTCGGTCACCACGAGCAGCAGCTTGCGATGCGTCATCTGATTGCGCAGGTCCTCGCCAGCGTGGCGCATCGCGGCGCCGAGCCGGGTCGAAAGCTGGCCCGTCAGCCCCGCGAGGTAGGATTTCGCCATGTTGTCGTAGGGTGTCTGGAAGTCCTTGATCCGCATGTAGCGGACCTCCTCCCGCGTGTTGGAGCAGAAGGCGTGGATGGCGAAGGGATCGCCGACCTCGTTCATGGCGTGCGCCAGCAGGGCCGTTGCCTCCTGCTCCAGTTCCAGCACGGTCTCGCGGCTGCCCTTCACCCGGTCGTTGGTGGATTGCGAGACGTCGAGCAGCACCAGCACCGACAGGTCGCGGAACTTGCGCGCCGACGTCATGTAGACGTTGGGATCGGGCGTGTCGCCGTGCCGCTGCGTGATGACGGCGTCGATGCAGGCATCGAGGTCGAGGCGGTCGCCCTCCGGCTGACGGCGCAGGCGTACCGGCCTGCTGACGCGGGCGGAGCGCACCAGCGCGGTGATCCGGTTCACGATGTCCGGCCGCCCCTCCAGGATCCGCTCGACGACGGCCGCGGGCCCGGGCGCGGGCGGATATTCGACGAGCGTCGTCCACTCCGGCCGCTCCTGTGCGACGGCGTAGTCCCACTCGGGATAGCGGGCGACCGGCACCCCTTCCTCTTCCGGCGTGCTGTCGCTCGGCCGCGCCTTGTTGATGGGCGTGTCGGGCGCGTTGTCCTGCTTGCTGTCGTCGGGTTCCGGCTCGTCTTCCTGCTTGGGAGCGATGCGCACGGATTCGAACATCTCCGCGACGTCCATGTCCTCCGGCGGCGCGTCCTCGAAATCCCAGAGGCCTGCGTTGTCGTCGCGGTAGGCGGGCTCCACCACATAGGTCTTGGCGTTGAACTGCACCCGCATCTGGCCGAGGTCGTTGCCCAGAAGATTGCCGATGCCGCGGCTGATCGTGGGATCCTCCCAGTCGGCCTCGCGCTCGAAGAACATCCGCCTGCCCTTGGCGACGAAGTCGTCGTCATCGTCGTAGTCCGGGTCGATCAGCGCGCGCGACAGCCGCGCCATGAGGCCCGGCGCGGTCACGGTCCCGGCGGCGGCGGCCGCGTGGAACGGCAGCCAGAGCCGGCGCAGCCCCGGAAAGTCGCGCATCGCCAGATGCTCGACCCGTGCATCCTCGATGAGCGAGACGAGCGCGATCTGCAGGGGCTTGAGGCTGCCCGGCCTGAACCTCGGCCCGGAATACATGAGGTGCGCCGCGATGTGGGCGAGCGCGGCGCGGAACAGGTCGTTCGCCTGCGCCTGCGGCACACCGGGGAAGCTGGCCGGCATGCGGACGACGCCGGCGTCGAAGCTCGCCCGGCGCGGAATCGGACGGCCGACGCCGACCGCGGCTTCGCGCACCGCGACGCGAACCCGCCAGAGCGCCGTCAGATAGGTCTTGAGCCGGCGTTCGAGGTCCGAGAACACCACCTCGCCCGACTCCCGCAGGAGCGAGCGCTCCGCCGCCGGGTCCCCGAAGGCGAAGAAGAGCCGCCGCCGCTCCTTGTCGCCCCCGGCGATGCGGATGCCGCCCAGTGTCCACGCCTCGAAACGGCTGACGTCGAGGCGCGACAGGATGTGGTCGGTATGGCGCAGAAGCGCCTCCACCGATTCCTTCATGTGGGGCGCGAAACGCAGGACCACGGCGAGCCATGCCTTGTACCTGTCCGCGCTGTCGAGCCGCGACGCCGCGGCTGCGGCCGCCGCTGGCAGGGCCTGCGCCGCCGCGCGCCCGGCTGTGAACGCGATCGTCTTGACGTGATCGGCAAGCGCGATGGCGGCGTCCGCGCCCGCGATGCGCGCCACCACGGGCGACTGGCGGACGTAGGCGAGGATCACCGCATTGCCGAGGCCGGCCTGCTCCAGGCTGCGGCAGGCAGCCACCCATTCCGCGATCCGGCCGGCCGGGATATGGCGGCGGGCCTCCTGGGTCAGGTAGTCGGCGCTCGCGCGGGCGGCAGCATCGGGCCCAGCCACCTCGGTCAGGAACGCGCGGATGTCGGCCTGTGCCATCCGGCCTCCTCAGGTGCAGGCTTCGATGGCGGCACCCAGCGCGTCGCGGATGTCAGGATCGTCGGTGATCGGCAGAACGATGGCGACCTGGCAGGCCTCGCCGAGCGAGACCCCGCGCGCGACGAGCTGGCCCGCGTGGATCAGCATGCGCGTCGAGGCGCCCTCGTCGAGCCCGTGCCCCTTGAGATTGCGCGAACGGGCGGCGATGGTCACGAGCTGACGGGCGAGCGGCATGTCGATGCCGGCTTCGTGCGCCACGATCTCGGCCTCGATGTCGGGCGCGGGATAGGTGAAATCGACCGCGCCGAACCGCTGCTTGGTCGATTCCTTCAGATCCTTCAGCACGCTCTGATAGCCGGGGTTGTAGGAGATGACGAGCTGGAAGTCCGGGTGCGCGCGGATCACCTCGTTCTTCTTCTCCAGCGGCAGCATCCTGCGGTCGTCGGTCAGGGCGTGGATCACCACGGTCGTGTCCTGGCGCGCCTCCACGATCTCATCCAGATAGCAGATCCCGCCATATCGGACGGCGAGCGTCAGCGGCCCGTCGTGCCAGACCGTGCCTTCGGCATCCAGCAGGTAGCGGCCGACGAGGTCGGAGGCCGTCATGTCCTCGTGGCAGGCGACGGACACCAGGGGCTTCTTGAGACGCCAGGCCATGTGCTCCACGAACCGGGTCTTGCCGCAGCCCGTGGGGCCCTTCAGCATCATCGGCATGCGGCTGGCATAGGCCGCTTCGAAGAGCGCGATTTCGCTTCCGACGGCCCTGTAGTAGGGCTCCTCGGCGATCAGATAATCCTTCAGGTCCATACCCGTCTCCGCAAGCCGCGCCACCGCAGGCGATCCGCGTGGGAAGCCGCGCCCGGCGGCCTCCCCTCGCGGTCGTCGCACGCGGGCAGGACGCGTCCGGCGTCCTGCCCGGCTGCATCGTCAGCGATGCTTTCCGGTCTTCTCGTTCGGAATGCCCTCGATGGGACATTCGTCGGTCCCGACGCTGGGCCGGGTCAGCGCCTCGACCATCTCGCGGGTCGCGTCGGGATCGGTCACCCACTTCGCGTAGAAGTCGTACGGGCAGGCCGCATCGCCGCGCGCATCCTCGCCCGACTCGATCTTGCCGGTATAGCCGCGGTGCAGCAGCTTGAAGAGGTGGTTCTGCGACTGCATGTTGCGGCGCGCGTCGCGGATCAGCGACGTGGAGAGCTGGGCGTACTGGATGCCATAGTCCTCCTCGCCGCACTCGCCCAGCGTCCGGCCGTCGAAGCCGATGATCGCCGAGTGGCCGAAGTAGGAATAGACCCCGTCGAAGCCCGCCGCGTTGGCCACCGCGACATAGGAGTTGTTCGCCCATGCCATGGCCTTGGCCATGATGACCTGCTGCTCCTTCGCCGGGTACATGTAGCCCTGGCAGCGGACGATCAGTTCGGCGCCCTTCATGGCGCAGTCGCGCCAGATCTCGGGATAGTTGCCGTCATCGCAGATGATAAGGCTGATCTTCAGGCCCTTCGGACCGTCCGAGACATAGGTGCAATTGCCCGGATACCAGCCCTCGATCGGAACCCAGGGCATGATCTTGCGGTACTTCTGCACGATCTCGCCCTTGTCGTTCATCAGGATGAGCGTGTTGTAGGGCGCCTTGTTGGGATGGTCCTCGTGCCGCTCGCCGGTCAGGGAGAAGACGCCCCAGACCTTTGCCTTGCGGCAGGCCTCGGCAAAGATCTCGGTCTCCTCGCCCGGGATGGACGAGGCGGTCTCGTACATCTCCTTCTTGTCGTACATGATCCCGTGGGTGCTGTACTCGGGGAAGATCACGAGGTCCATGCCCGGCAGGCCGACCTTCATTCCCTGGATCATGTCCGCGATCTTGCGGGCGTTCTCGACCACCTCCGCCTTCGTGTGAAGACGCGGCATCTTGTAGTTCACGACGGCCACGCCGACCGTATCGTTGCTGCTGGAAATATCGCCGTGGAGCATAACTGCCTCCCTGTTGGTTGTTTACGTCTCGAACCCGGTTGTTGCGCCCCGTCAGACCGTCATGTGCCGGTGAACGAGTTCGTCCGTGAGTTCCGCCACGGACCCCTGCGCCGCGACTGTGCCCCGGTCCATGATCACGAACCGCTTCGAGGCGCGCCGCGCGAACGCCACATCCTGCTCGACCAGGACCACGGTCAGGCCGCGCTCCTGGTTCAGCCGGACGATGACGTCCTCGATCTGCTCGACGATGTTGGGCTGGATGCCCTCCGTCGGTTCGTCGAGCAGGATGATCTTCGGATCGGTCAGCAGCGCCCGGCCGATCGCCAGCTGCTGCTGCTGCCCGCCGGACAGGTTCCCGCCCTTCCGGTTCAGGAACTCCTTGAGGATCGGGAACAGCTCGAAGACCTTTTCCTCCGCGTCCGTGCCCGACCCGTTGCCCGTGTTGGCGAAGGTGCCCACGCGCAGGTTCTCGCGCACGGTGAACTTCGGAAGGATGCCGCGCCCCTGCGGAACATAGCCGATCCCGGCCTTGGCCCGGTCGTGGGTCGCCTTCCGCGTCAGGTCCTCGCCATCGAGCCGGACGCTCCCCACCGTGCGGTCCATGAGGCCGAGGATGGTCCGCATCAGCGTGGTCTTGCCCACCCCGTTGCGGCCGAGAACGGACAGGAACCCGCCCTTCTCGACGTTCAGCGACACCTCCTGAAGCGCCCGGCTGTTGCCGTAGAAGGAACTGACACGCTCTAGCTCAAGCACCGCTGATGCCTCCCGATCCAAGGTAAGCCTCGCGGACCTTCGGGTCGTTCTCGATCTCCTCGACCGACCCTTCGGCCAGCATCCGGCCCTGGTGCATGACCGAGATCCGGTCGCCGATCTCCTTGACGAAGCCCATGTCGTGCTCGACGACGATCAGCGTGTGGCGGCCGCGCAGCCGCTTGAAGAGATCGGCCGTCTTCTTCGTTTCCTGCGCGGTCATGCCGGCCGTCGGCTCGTCCATCAGGATGACGTCCGGGTCCTGCGCCAGCAGCAGGGCGATCTCCAGCCACTGCGTCTGGCCATGCGAGAGATGGCCTGCGGGCAGGTCCATCTGGCCACCGAGGCCGACGAGGTCAGCCAGCCGGTGCAGATCCTCCAGGTCGGAGTCGCGGCCGAACTTGAACAGGTTGGCGAACACGCCCGTTGTCCGGCTCATTGCGACAGAGAGGTTGTCGCGCACGGTCAGTTCCTTGAACACGCTCGGCACCTGGAACTTGCGGCCGATTCCCGCACGCGCGATCTGGTGCTCCTCCAGCCGGTTGAGCACCGTCTCGCCCAGCCTGATCGTTCCCGAGGTCGGCTTGGTCTTGCCGCAGATCATGTCGAGCGCGGTGGTCTTGCCCGCCCCGTTCGGCCCGATAAGGCAGCGCAGCTCGCCTTGCCGGACCGAAAGATTGAGACCGTCCACGGCGCGAAACCCGTTGAAGCTGACGCCGACGCCTTCCAGTTCCAGATACCCGGTCATTCTGCGGCCTCCGGCTTGCGGCCCGCGGGCGTGGCTGCTGGGGCCGCCCCGAACTCGGAGGCATCGCCGGCCGACCGCGGGCCGCGCCCGAACAGGCGCTCGACGATCGCCTCGGCGAGACCGGCCAGCCCCTTGGGCAGGAACAGCACGACCGCCACGAACACGATGCCCATGAGCAGCGTCCAGGTTTCGAGGAAGATCTCGGATTCCGAGAGCGCGCCCTGCATGCCGGTGACGACGATCGCGCCGAGCGCCGCGCCGAGCAGGCTCTGGCGCCCGCCCACCGCGCACCAGATCACGACCCCCAGGCTGAGCTGGACCCCGAGGAAGGTCGGCGAGGCGAACTCCATCACGACCGTGTAGAGCATGCCTGCAAGTCCCGCGATCGCCGCCGATGCGCTGAACGCGAAGATCTTGAAGTTGGACACGTCGTAGCCGAAGTAGCGGACCCGCCCCTCGTGATCCCGGATCGCCTGCATGATCAGGCCGGTCTTGCTCTTGGTGATCATCAGGGCGCAAAACAGGCACGCCGTCAGCACGGCCACGACCAGGTAGTAGGTGGCCCGGCTGTAGGCGTCGAACTCCATCCCGAAGATCTCCAGGATCGCCAGGTCGGTGATGCCGTTGAACCCGCCTGTGTAGCGCTGCTGGTCGATGATCAGCAGGTTCACGACCACCAGCGTGGCAAGCGTGATGATCGCCACATAGACGCCCGTGATCCGGCCCTTGAAGACGAACCAGCCGAGCGCGGCGGCGAACAGCATCGGCACCGCGATGCCTGCCACGATGCCGAAGGTCAGCGAGTAGAAGGGCTCCCAGAACCAGGGCAGCGAGGTCACATTGTTCCAGACCATGAAGTCGGGCAGCCCCTCGGCCCCCGTGTGCACCGGCACAGTCCTGAGCTTCAGCGACATCGCCATGCAGTAGGAGCCGAGCCCGAAGCTCGCGGCCTGCCCCAGGTTCAGGATCCCGCAATAGCCCCACGACAGGCTCAGCGCCATCGCGAGGATGCCGAGCACGAGGTAGCGGGAGTACTTGTTCAACAGGAAGTCGTTGTCGAGCAACGTCGGCACCGTGAAGAGCGCCAGGCAGACCGCGCCGTAAATGGCGATCTGGACCCAGGTCCTGCGCAGCACCGGAACATAGGCGTTGACGTCGGTCATGGCTGCCCCCTCACGACCGGACACGGGAAACGAACAGCCCCTGCGGGCGGAACCGGATCAGCACCACGATGGCGAGCAGCACCAGCGCCTTGGCGACGGTGTCGTTCTGCAGGTACGCGATGATCCCGGTCAGTTCGCCAAGCAGGAAGGCGCTGACGACGGTGCCGAACAGGCTTTCGAGACCGCCGAGGACGACCACCATGAAGGCGTCGACGACATAGGTCGTGCCCATCTCCGGCGAGACGCTCTTGAGCGGCGAGACGAGCGCGCCCGCCAGCCCCGCGAGACCCGCGCCATAGGCGAAGGTCAGCCCGTAGATGCGATCGGAATTGATCCCGAAGCAGGCGGCGACGTCACGGTCCTGGATGATCGCCCGCAGTTTCATGCCGATGTCGGTGCGGTGCATCAGCAGCCAGGTGACGACGAACAGGACGGCCACCACCAGAAGGATGAAGATGCGATAGACCGACACCTCGACGCCCAGCAGAAAGGTGCTGTGGCTCAGGGTTTCCGGCATCTCGACATAGCGCAGCTCGCCGCCGGCGAACAGCCGCACGAGCTGCTGCATGATGACGCCGAGGCCCCATGTGGCGAGGATCGTGTCCAGCGGACGCTCGTAGAGGTAACGGATGACGCCGCGTTCCATGATCCAGCCGAGCGTGGCCACGATCAGGAAGATGAGGACGAGGCTCGGCAGCAGGCCGAGGCCGAGGAACGTCTTGAGCGCCCATGCCGAATAGGCTCCGAGCATCACGAACTCGCCGTGCGCGAGGTTGATGACGCCCATCGTCCCGTAGATGATCCACAGGCCCAGCGCGACGAGAAGCAGGATCGACGCGATACTGAGGCCGGTAAAGAACTGCTGCAGTACGAGGTCCATGGTGTTCCTCTCCGTTCGGCGCGGCCGGAAAGCGCCCGGCCGCGCCGCATGCCGTCATGCGAGGGACGGGATCAGGACTGCTTCAGGCCGCCCTCGGCGCACACCTGGCCCGGATAGGCCGCGTAGGGCACCGGCTTCTGCCATTCCTTGGAGTCCTTGAGCACCTCGAACTGCCCGTCCGACTTGGCCACCGCGATCTTCGGCCACAGCCAGGTGTGCAGATTCTCCCGTTCGATGCGGACCTTGCCCTGGGGCGCGATCATCTCCTCGCCCTTCACCGCTTCCATGATGTTGGGCGGGGTGATGTCGCTCGGGGCGAGCTTCTCCACCGCCTGCTTGAAGAGATGGACCTGGAAGTAGGACGGCTCGGACACGAAGTGCGTGACCTTGTCGCCACCCCAGCGGGACTTGTAGGCCTCCACGAACTTTTCGTTCTCCGGCGACTGGTGAACCATGAAGTACGGGGCCGACGTGAAGTGTCCGGCGGCCGCGTCGCCGCCCATCGCCGCGATCTCGTTCTCGGAGGTGGTCAGGCTGGCCATCGGCATGGTCGCCGGGTCGAGACCCGCCGCACGGTACTGGCGGTGCAGCGCCACCACGGAGTCGCCGACGACCGTGGAGAAGATCACGTTCGGCTTCGTCGACCGGAACTTGTTGATGACCGAGCTGAACTCGGAATGCCCGAGCGGCACGTACTCCTCGGCAACGACCTCGCCACCGTACTTCTGCAGCAGTGTCTTGCAGTAGTTGTTCTCTTCCTTCGGATAGATGTAGTTCGAACCGATCAGGTAGAAACGGGGGCCGAACTTCTCGATCAGCCACGGGATGAACTCGTCCTGCTGCTGATTGGGCACCGCACCCGTATAGATCACGTTCTTGGAGCACTCGCGGCCCTCGTAGAGGGTCGGATACCAGTAGAGGTTGTTGCGCTTCTCGAATACCGGAAGCACCGCCTTGCGGCTGGCCGACGTGTAGGAGCCGAAGACGCTCACACACTTGTCGCCGAGAACCAGCTTGCGCGCCTTTTCCGCGAAGGTGGCCGGGTCGGACGCCGGGTCTTCCTCGATCGGCACGATCTTCATGCCATTGATGCCGCCGGCCGCATTGATCTCCTCGATGGCGAGGATGGTGGCCTTGTGCAGCGACTCCTCGATGATGCCGGTGGTGCCCGTCAGCGAGAACAGGACGCCGACCTTGATCTCGCCGTTGGCCGCCATCGCCAGCGAGGAATTCTTGAGCCAGATGTGCGGGAAACCCGCCGCCGCGAACGCGCCCGCTGCCGCGGACCCTTTCAGGAACTTGCGCCGGTCAATCGTCATTTTCCCTGTCTCCCTGCGACAAAAACGAAAAAAGCCCCGAGGACGGACCACCGCAGTGGACGTTCTCGAGGCTGCATTGCCTGCATGTATGTGGCGCGGCGTCAGTGCCGCACGATCGAGCGCAGTTCTGCGCTTCGAATGAAATTGTTAACCGAGCAGTTCCTGGGTGTCAACGATTGCGGAGGCCAGCGTTCCGATCGACACCCGGCGCTCCATCGCCTGCTTGCGGAGGAAGTGGTAGGCCTCCTCCTCCGTCATGCTCTTGACCTTCATCAGGACGGATTTCGCGAGTTCGACATTGCGCATGGTGCGCAGGTTGTCGTCCAGCTTCTCTATCCGGGCCCGCAAGCGCTGTTCGTAGAGCGACTGGTGACGCGCAAGCACCAGCGTCGTGAGCGCGGCTTCCTCCACGACCGGGCGCCACAGGATGCCGTTCGGTGCGCAGTCGGTCAGCCCCTTGAGGTCGGGCGGCTGCTCGCGTCTGCAGATCAGGACCAGCGCCATCGGCGCCTCGCCCGGGAGCCAGGGCAGCCGCTCCGCCAGGCCCGGCAGATACTCGCAGACCATCATGTCGGCCTGCAGCGGCAACAACTCCGGCGGTGGCCACATCCGGCGCACGGAGACCCGGAGGCGCTTCAGCGCAAGCACGAAGCCCAGCATGTCCTCGTCGTCTGGCGCCACGAGCACGACGTCGAGCTTGGACAGTTCCCGCAGATAGAGCTGGTTCTTGTGCTGGGTGCGCGATTCCGACGGATCGGCGTCGTTGCGCGGCCGGGCGGGCATCCCGTCTTGGACGCTGGTCAGGTCGGACATGAACGCATCAGGCCGTGCTGCGACCGTAGCCGATCAGATAGGGATCGGCCGATACGCGGTCAGCGGAGTCGAAGAGGATGTCGAACCGGCCGCGCCGGTTCACCCGGCCGATCCGCGTCCAGAGATCGGTATGGCTGCATGTCGGATTGATGCTCACGCGGCCCTGCGGCGCATCGAACTCCGCACCGAGAACCATCGGGCGCAGCACCTCTGTCTCCATGCTGTTGGCCTGCTCCAGGGCCTTGGCGAAGATGTGCACCTGGAAGTATGCCGCCTCCACGCACATGTTCGTCGGCTCATCCTCGCCGAACCGCCGATGATAGCGTTCGACGAAGTTGGCGTTCGTACTGCCCGCCACGCCCTCGAAATAGGGTGCAGCCGTCAGATGCCCCTCTCCCACGTCACCGCCCATGGCGCGGATTTCCGCCTCGGTGGTCGTGAGGCTGGCGATGGGGCAGACCCTGGGGTTGAAGCAGAAGTCATTGTAGACCTGATAGAGAGAAACGGTGGAATCCCCCACGACAGTGGAGAAAATCACGTCCGGCGCCGCCTGGCGGATGTCACGCATGACAGGCACGAAATGCCGGTGTCCGGCCCTGAGCGGCACATAGGTTTCGCCGACCACCTCGCCGCCATTGTGTCGCACCAGTTCGCGCATGATCCGGTTGGACTCGCGCGGGTAGACGTAGTCGGACCCCACCAGATAGAAGCGCGTCCCGTATTCCCGCATCAGGAAACGGCAGAGTTCCACGCTGTTCTGGTTGGGCGCAGCGCCGGTGTAGATGACGTTGGGCGAGAACTCGAAGCCCTCGTAGAGCGTCGGATACCACAGCAGACCGTTAAGCCGCTCGATCACGGGCAGCACCGCCTTGCGGCTGCTCGATGTATAGCAGCCGAAGATCGTCGTGACCCCGTCCTCCACCATCAGCCGCTTGGCGAGCCGGCCGAAGGCCGCCGATTCCGACGCCGGGTCGTAGATGATCGGCTGCAGCGGCCGGCCGTTCACGCCACCGCTCTCGTTGATCTCGTCGATGGCGAGGAGCGTGCCGCGCATCTGCGTCTCCTCGATCAGGGCCATGAAGCCCGACGTCGAGAAAAGAACACCGACGTTCCACGGTTCGCTCGTCTTCTGGTTGTCAGCCATCCCTGTCCGCACCTGTCCGCGCTTCACTTCCGAAATCGTCGGAACTGAAGGAATGGCGGCAAAAACGCGCCGCAGCCAAAACTGGACCGGCCAACCACGACATTCTTATTCTTTTGCATGATTAGCCTATGCCCAAAGCTGCGGCTCGTGCAAGCGACTGTGTTGACCCCACGTAAATCGCCGCTTCCCGCGCCGGGTGGCCCGGCGGCCTTGATCGCCGCGTGCGCTTCGCGTCACACTGCGCCGGATGGACCGCACGCCTGACACACGGGGCCGCGCGCTCACCCTGGCGGACATCATGGCTGCGCGCAGCCGCATCCGGGGAATTGCCGACGCGACGCCGATGATCCCCTCGCCCTTTCTCACGGCGGAAACGGGCAGCGATTTCCTGCTCAAGCTCGAGGTCGCGCAGCCGATGGGCGCCTTCAAGCTGCGCGGTGCGACGAACGCCGTGATGGCGCTGGCCGCAGACGTTCGCGGCGTCACCTGCTGCTCGACCGGCAACCACGGCCGCGCGGTGGCGTACGCCGCACGTGCCCGGGGCCTTCGCGCGGTGATCTGCATGTCGGAACTGGTGCCGCGGGCCAAGGTCGAAGGCATCCGCGCGCTTGGCGCGGACGTGCGTATCGTCGGCCGCAGCCAGGACGAGGCACGGATCGAAAGCCGCCGCCTGTGCGAGGAGGAGGGCCTCGCCGAGGTGCCCCCCTTCGACGATCCCGCAGTGATCGCCGGCCAGGGCACGATCGGCCTCGAGATGATGGAGGCGCGGCCGGATCTCGCCATGCTTCTCGTCCCCCTGTCGGGCGGCGGGCTGGCCGCGGGCATCGCACTGGCTGCCAAGGCGATCAATCCCGATGTCCGGGTGATCGGCATATCCATGGACCGCGGCGCTGCGATGCATGCGTCCCTGCAGGCGGGCCACCCGGTGGAGGTGGAAGAGGTTGCGAGCCTCGCGGACTCCCTCGGCGGCGGGATCGGCCTCGACAACCGTTACACCTTCGACCTGTGCCGCGACCTCCTCGACGAGGTCATGCTCGTCAGCGAGGAGGAGATCTATCGCGCGATGCAGGCGCTCTATTACGAGGACCGGCTCGTCGCCGAGGGCGCCTGCGTCGTCGGCATCGCGGCGATCCTGGCCGGCCGACTGCCGGCGCTCGACGGGCCGGCGGCGACCGTCATCAGCGGGCGCAACCCCGACATGGAAACCTTCACGCGGGTGGTCGCGGGTGAGGACGTCGTCCTTGGCGGCTACCGGATCGAGGGACACCCCTATGGCGCATGACATCCTCATCCTGACGGAACGGGAACTGCGCGAGGCAGTCCCGCTCGACCTGCAGGCCGTGAACGTCGTGGAACGCGCCTTTGCCGCGGTGAGCAAGGGGGATGTCGTGATGCCGCCCGTCCTCTCCATGCATCTGCCGGACGTCAATGGCGAGGTGGACGTGAAGACCGCCTATATTCCGGGGCTCGACGGTTTCGCCATCAAGGTAAGCCCAGGCTTCTTCGACAATCCGAAGATCGGGCTGCCGAGCCTGAATGGCCTGATGGTCCTGTTTTCCGCGCGGACCGGGCTCGTCGATGCGCTGTTTCTCGACAATGGCTACCTGACCGACGTGCGCACGGCGGCCGCAGGCGCCGTCGCCGCGCGCCATCTTGCGCCCGCTCATCTCGACACGGCGGGCGTGATCGGCACGGGCATGCAGGCGCGCCTGCAGATCGAGGCGGCTCATCTCGTTCGTCCCTTTTCCCGCGTGCTGGTCTGGGGGCGCGACGGCGCGAAGGCCGATGCCTGCGCTGCCGACATCGCGGACCGGCTGGGCGTCGAGACGCAGCGCATGAGCGACCCCGCCCTGCTTGTCGCCCGGTCTCAGCTCGTCGTCACGACGACCCCGTCCACCCGGCCAGTGCTGAAGGCCGCGTGGCTTCATCCCGGCTTGCACGTCACGGCGATGGGCTCCGACCAGGCAGGCAAGAACGAGATCGAGGCGGACGCGCTCGCCCGTGCCGACCTCTATGTCTGCGACCGGGTCAGCCAGTGCGAGACGCTTGGCGAACTGCGCAGCGCAGTCGCCGCGGGCACGTGGACCAAGGGCACGCCACCGGAACTTGGACAGCTTGCCGGGGGCGTGCATCCGGGCCGCACATCGGACGCGCAGATCACGATCTGCGACCTGACCGGGACGGGCGCGCAGGACACGGCGATCGCCACACACGCCCTCGCGCGCTGCCGGGCCAAGGGAGCCGGCATGCCCTTCACGCCATGATCCCTGGCACGCGCAACGTGAGACTCCCGTCCAACGAAGTTCGCGACGCGCATGTAAAGACAAACATCGGGCAGTGTCCTATACGAGGCAAGCACGACCAGATGGTTGTCCTTCTTGAACAAAGCCGATGCAAAAGACCCTCCTGGCGGCTTCAGCCGCGGCCCTTGCACTGCAGGTCTGGAGCGGCCCAGCGCTCGCGTCGGATGACAAGGGGACAGAACGGTCCTGGCGGGTGAATGTACCATGCCCGTCTGTATGTAGGCGTTCACGTGTCGTCCCGTCGCGCCCGGCCACTGTATGTGTCGGGCGCGACACCTTCTCCGCAGGAGTGGCGAATGAAGCGCATCCTTTCCCTGCTCGCCGGCGCCGTTCTGCTTGGCGCAAGCGCGACCCCCGCCCTGGCGCAGCCGGACATGCGCACCGAGCAGGTACGCTTCGCGCCGGGCAGCACCGCCGCCTCCATATCGGGCAGGATCGCGGGCCGCGATTTTGTGGTCTACAAGGTGGGGGCCGAAGCCGGACAGCGCATGCAGATCCGCCTCACCTCCGACAACCTGGCAACCTATTTCAATGTCTATGCGCCCGGCAGCGGACCGGGGGACGATGCCCTGGCCATCGGCGACCTGACCGGGCCCATGATGCCTGACATCAACGTCTTCGACGGCGTCCTCCCTTCCTCGGGCACCTATTCCGTCTCAGTATATCTCTACCGCAGTGCCGCGCGCCGCGGCGAGACGTCGAACTACCGCCTCGACATCTCGATCGAGGGCAGCACCGGTCCGGTCGTGCGGGGCGACTATGCCGATGGGCTTCAGGGAGGCCCTGATTTCTGGCGCGTCCGTGCCGGGGGCGGGCTGAACCTGCGAGCGGCGCCGTCGACGGGCGCCGACGTCCTGATGCACCTGCCGAACGGGCTGGAACTGCGCAACCTCGGCTGCCGGATGGCCGAGGGACGGCGCTGGTGCCAGGTTTCGCCGCCAGCGTCGTCCGTAACCGGCTGGGTCGCCGGCGACTACCTTGTCGAGGCCTCCGGCGAAAACGCGACGCAGCTGCCCAGCATGGCGCCCGCCGGTCGTGCCGGGGGCAGCGCCGGGGGAAACTTGGACCGTCCGGTCGGCGGCGTGCGGCCGGAGGGGTCTGCCTTCACCGCGACCGGGCTCACGCAATGCAGCCTGTCGCGCGACGCTGCCACGCAAACCTGCGAGTTCGGCGTGATCCGCGAGGGGAACGGCAACGGCACGGTCATCATGTTCTGGCCGGAGTCGGGCACGCGCGTGATCTACTTCGAGGACGGCAGGCCGGTCTCCTTCGACCGGTCCCAGGCCGACAGCGGAAAGGACATGTCCGTAACGCGCGAGGATAGCGACACCTCGATCGTCTTCATCGGGGAAGAGCGGTACGTGCTGCCCGACGCGATCATCTTCGGCGGCTGAGGGTCACGTTCTGCGGTCCCGCCATTCGAAACTGCGCCAAGGGAAGCAACGGCCATCGGAAAACTGATCGTCGGGCTGATCGTCGGCCTTGTCGCGGGAGCCGGCGGCGCATCCGTCCTTGGAAGCGGCGTGTTGGGCGGAGCCCTGGGCACCGGCATCGCCGCGGGACTGTCCACCGGCATCTGTTCGGTCGTCGAGGCCGCAGATCAGTCCGGGCTCCTGACGGCAGAACAGATCGACCAGGTGCTGGCGACCGCCGCCAGGAACATGCAGGCCATGTCGGGTGAGAACGTGCCGCGGTCCGCCGATGCCGCCTCGAGCCTCGTGGAATGCCGGCAATTCATGAGCGACCTCCGCGCGGCGCAATAGGCACGGCCGCCGGAAACCCAAAGGAAACAGAACCATGAAGCGATCTGCATTGGCCACCCTTGCGGCCGGCGTTGTCAGCGTCACGTGTGGCACCGCCGCCGCGCAGTCGCCCGAGTACATGATGGAGGACTGCCGCAACGCCTCGCAGGCGTTCTACCAGGATTACCAGGCACAGGCCGAAACCAAGTACGAGGGCCAGCGGACGGACGGCACGCACGCCGTCAACGGTACGATTTACCTGGAGACGCGAAGCGCGAACTTCCAGTGCTCCTACGGGCGCTCGGGCCAGTCCATGGTCGACTTCTATGCCGACGGACAGTCCTGGCCGGATTTCGTTCGCGGCGGAGGCAGCCCGCACCAGGCGAACTCCGGCGGCGGGCAGGCGCCCGCGCGGAGCGTCTCGACAGAGCGTGTCCGCTTCCCCGCCGGGTCGACGAATTTCGAGTTCCCCGCACAACTGCCGCCCGGCATGACGGTGCGCTACGAACTGCGCGCCGGGAAGAACCAGTTCCTCGATGTGCGCATCTCGCCCGCGACCGCGCCACTCACCTATCGGATCGTCAACCCGAACGGCACCGCGCTGCTCGACGAGCTGCCCATCTCCACGCCTTACCGCGGTCAGCTGTGGCAATCCGGCACCCACGTCGTCGAGGTGATCAACAACACCGGGTCGACCGTCCCGTTCGATATCTATTTCGCGCTGGACTGAGCCTGCGGCGGGCGCGCCCGCGTCACCCTCGAAACGGGTGCAAGGCCAGTCCCGGGGACGGCCAGCGCCCGGCGAGCAGGCGGCCCGCGCTCGAGTCGCAGACATAGATCTCCCCTGCGGCCGAGATCGCCAGGTTGGTGTAGAAGGGCGATGTGCCGAGGTCGATCTCCTCGACCAACGCACCGCCCGGCGTCCACACCTGCAGATTGCCCGGCGCGCCCCCCAGGCCCGGACATGCAATGACCAGCCGCCCTGCCCGATCGAAGGCGAAGCCGTCGGGCAGGCCCCGCGTCATCTGGCAACAGACCTCCATGCGTTCCGGCCGGACGGCATCCAGC
>JAJLJT010000324.1:0-11134 GCA_033844555.1 Alphaproteobacteria bacterium
ATGGAGGTCGAGCTGATCGCGCCGATCGCGATGGAAGAGAAGCTGCGCTTCGCGATCCGCGAGGGCGGCCGCACGGTCGGCGCCGGCGTCGTCGCCGCGATCATCGAGTAACACGAAGGAACGAGAGCGCCCCCGGCCGGAACAAACCCGGCCGGGGCAGCTCCCCCGGAACACGCCTCCGCCGGACGGCCCGGCGGGGGCGTTTCCCGTCGCGGGACGCCAGCGGCGGCGAGGTCCGCCAGGGCGGTGCGGACCGGCACGATTGGGCCTTGCCCCGTCCGCCATGGTTCGTTATGAAGCGCCGGCCTGAAGTGAAAAATCGCTTGCAGGGGTGTAGCTCAGTTGGTAGAGCAGCGGTCTCCAAAACCGCAGGTCGGGGGTTCGAGTCCCTCCGCCCCTGCCACCTCCGACCGGGGTGTGGCGGGACCGGACACTTGAGTGACGGCGCGGCGCCACGGAACGGATGGCGTGTCGCGCCATTGCGCATTGAGGGTAGACGATGGCCAAGCCAAGCCCCGGACAGTTTGCCCAGCAGGTCCGGCAGGAAGCGAACAAGGTCACCTGGCCGACGCGGAAGGAAACCGCGATCACCACGGTCATGGTGTTCATCATGGTCGCCGTGATGGCTGTCTTCTTCCTGCTCACGGATCAGGTGGTCAGCTTCGCGGTCCGCACGATTCTTGGTCTTGGCGGCTGAGGCGCAGGGAAGTCGATGACGCATCAGTGGTATATCGTCCACACCTACTCGAACTTCGAGAAGAAGGTGGCCGAAGCGATCCGTGAGGAAGCGCACCGCAAGGGGCTCGACGACAAGTTCGAGGACATCCTCGTGCCGACCGAGGACGTGGTGGAAGTGCGCCGCGGCCAGAAGGTCAAGGCAGAGCGGCGCTTCTTCCCCGGTTACGTCATCGTCAAGATGCAGATGACCGACGACACCTACCACCTGGTGAAGGACACGCCGCGCGTGACCGGCTTCCTGGGCTCCGGCAAGAAGCCCATGCCGATCTCCGAGCGCGAGGTCGCCAACATCATGCACCAGGTTCAGGAAGGCGTGGACCGGCCGAAGCCGTCCGTGACCTTCGAGGTGGGCGAGCAGGTGCGCGTGATCGACGGCCCGTTCCAGTCCTTCTCGGGACTGATCGAGGAGGTCGACGAGGAGCGGTCGCGCGTCAAGGTCGCCGTATCGATTTTCGGCCGGGCCACCCCGGTCGAGCTGGAGTACGGCCAGGTCGAGAAGACCTGACCGTCGTCCGCGTGGGAGGCGCGCCCGTCCTTGTCGCCAGGGGCGGGGGTGGCCGGACCACGCACCCTTCGGGGACCTGAGCGGGCCCGGGCGTTTCCGGGCCGGATTTGAAGGGAGTTGAGAGCTATGGCGAAGAAGATCGTCGGCAGCCTGAAGCTGCAGGTGCCTGCCGGCAAGGCCAACCCGTCGCCGCCGATCGGTCCGGCGCTGGGTCAGCGCGGCCTGAACATCATGGAATTCTGCAAGGCGTTCAATGCCCAGACCCAGGGCATGGAGCCGGGCATGCCGATTCCGGTCGTGATCACGGTCTATCAGGACAAGTCCTTCACCTTCACGATGAAGACGCCTCCGGCGAGCTTCTTCCTGAAGCGGGCGGCCAGCGTCGGCAAGGGGTCCAAGGCCCCGGGCCGCGAGAGCGGCGGCTCGGTGACGATGGCGCAGGTGCGCGAGATCGCCGAAGCCAAGATGAAGGACCTGAACGCCAACGATATCGAAGGCGCGATGCAGATGGTCATCGGCTCCGCGCGGTCGATGGGCCTCGAGGTGAGGGACTGACCATGGCGAAGATCGGAAAGCGCCTCAAGGCACTGCGTAGCGGCGTCGATGCGCGCCAGCTTTACCCGCTGGGCGAGGCGATCGGCCTCGTGAAGGCGAACGCGAACGCGAAGTTCGACGAGACGGTCGAGGTCGCGCTGAACCTCGGTGTCGACCCGCGCCACGCCGACCAGATGGTGCGCGGCGTCTGCGCCCTGCCGCACGGCACGGGCAAGACGGTGCGCATCGCGGTGTTCGCGCGCGGCGACAAGGCGGACGAGGCGAAGGCGGCGGGCGCCGACATCGTCGGGGCCGAGGACCTGGTCGAGCAGATCCAGGGCGGCAAGATCGACTTCGATCTCTGCATCGCGACGCCGGACATGATGGGCCTCGTCGGCCGCCTCGGCAAGGTGCTGGGCCCGCGCGGCCTGATGCCGAACCCGCGTGTCGGCACGGTGACGCCGGACGTGAAGGCTGCCATCGACAGCGCCAAGGCGGGCCAGGTGCAGTTCCGCGTCGAGAAGGCGGGGATCGTGCACGCGGGCATCGGCAAGGCCTCGTTCGACGCGGCCAAGCTGGAAGAGAACATCCGGGCCTTCGTCGACGCGGTCGTGAAGGCGAAGCCCACGGGTGCCAAGGGCACCTATGTGAAGAAGGTTGCGCTGAGCTCCACCATGGGGCCCGGCGTGCGGATCGACGTCTCGAGCGTGGCAAGCGCCTGAGACGCCGTCGGAGGGGCGCGGCCGGTTCGCCGGATGCGCCTTTCCTCCTGTCCGAGACTGCAGGTGTCTCAAGGGCTTGCCCGCGAGACTTAATGTCCGCCTGCAATAGACAGGGTTGCAAGTTTTGGGGCCGGGAACGGTCCGGACGGCTTGAGCCCTGGGACAGGCTAACGCGTCGCGCATCCGGGCAACCGGCGCGCGGCGGTCCCGAAGCGGGCGGCCGGGGAATGAGCCCCGCCGTCCTGAAGTGTGGAGCGAGAGGTGGATAGAGCCGAGAAGAAAGCACAGGTCGAGGAGCTCGGTCGGGTGTTTTCCGAAGCCGGCGTGGTGGTGGTTACCCACTACTCCGGGCTCACCGTCGCCGACATGACGGACCTGCGCGTGCAGATCCGCGATGCGGGGGCGAACTTCAAGGTCATCAAGAACCGCCTCGCCAAGATCGCTCTCGAAGGCACGGACGTGGCATCGATCGGCGGACTCCTGACGGGTCCGACGGCGATTGCCTGGTCCGCGGATCCCGTGGCCGCGCCGAAGGTCATCAGCGAGTTCTCCAAGAAGAAGGAGAAGCTCGTGATCGTCGGTGGCGCGCTGGGTCAGCAGTCGCTCGATGCGGACGGTGTGAAGGCGCTTGCCTCGCTGCCGTCGATCGACGAACTGCGGGCCAAGCTCGTCGGCCTGTTGCAGACGCCCGCCACCCGGGTCGCTGCGGTGCTTCAGGCGCCGGGCGGCCAGGTGGCGCGCGTGCTCAACGCCTACGCCACGAAGGACGCCGCCTGAGAGGCGGTCTTTGCGTCAGGGTTCAAGCGTCTTAAGGAAACTGAGAAATGTCTAAGCTGGAACAACTTGTTGAAGAACTGTCCTCGCTGACCGTCCTGGAAGCCGCCGAGCTGTCCAAGATGCTCGAGGAGAAGTGGGGCGTCTCCGCCGCGGCTCCGGTCGCGGTTGCGGCGGCCGCCGCTCCGGGTGCGGCTGCGGAAGCCGCCGAGGAGAAGACCGAGTTCGACGTGATCCTCGCCGACGCCGGCGACAAGAAGATCAACGTCATCAAGGAAGTCCGTGCGATCACGGGCCTCGGCCTCAAGGAAGCCAAGGACCTGGTCGAGGGCGCGCCGAAGCCTGTGAAGGAAGGCGCCTCCAAGGACGAGGCCGAGAAGATCAAGAAGCAGCTCGAAGAAGCCGGCGCGAAGGTCGAGCTGAAGTAAAGAGATCGGCGGGCCGCATCTTGTCATTGGCCCCCGACCCCATGCGGCGGCGGCTCCGGGAGGGTTCTCCCGGGGCCGTCCGCCTGCGTTTTTGAACGGGCGTTTTGCGTTTTTACATATTCGATTGTTTCCGCCGGCCGATTTCGGGCTGGCACACGCTGAGCGAGGCAGGACATGACGAAGGTTGAAACCTTTTCCGGCGTGAAGCGGGTTCGCAAGCATTTCGGGCACATTCCCGAAGTGGCGCGCATGCCGAACCTGATCGAGGTCCAGAAGAGTTCGTACGATCAGTTCCTGCTCATGGAGACCTCCCATGAGGAGCGCGGCGACGACGGCTTGAACGGCGTGTTCAAGTCCGTGTTCCCGATCAGGGACTTCTCCGAGACGGCGATTCTCGAGTTCGTGCGCTACGAGTTCGAGGCGCCGAAGTTCGACATGGACGAGTGCATGCAGCGCGGCATGACCTATGCCGCGCCGCTCAAGGTGACGCTGCGCCTCATCGTGTTCGATGTCGACGAGGACACCGGCGCGAAGTCCGTGAAGGACATCAAGGAGCAGGACGTCTACATGGGCGACATGCCGCTCATGACGCAGCACGGCACGTTCATCGTGAACGGGACCGAGCGCGTGATCGTCTCCCAGATGCACCGCTCGCCGGGCGTGTTCTTCGACCACGACAAGGGCAAGACGCACTCCTCGGGCAAGCTGCTGTTCGCCGCGCGCGTGATCCCGTATCGCGGCTCCTGGCTCGATTTCGAGTTCGACGCCAAGGACATCCTGCACGTCCGCATCGACCGGCGCCGCAAGCTGCCGGTGACGACGCTGTTCTATGCGCTCGGCATGGACCGGGAGGAGATCCTCAAGAACTTCTACGACGCCGCCGTCTACCGCAAGGTGAAGAACGGCTGGGCGACGCCCTTCCATCCGGAGCGGATGCGCGGCGTGAAGCTCGCCCACGACCTGATCAACGCCAAGGACGGCTCGGTCGCGGCGGAGGCCGGGCGCAAGATCACCCCGCGCCTGGCGAAGAAGCTGAAGGAAGAGGGGCTCGACGACGTTCTCGTCACCGACGAGGAGCTGGCGGGCCGCTATGTCGCCGAGGACCTGATCAACCCGGAAACGGGCGAGGTCTATGTCGAGGCCGGCGACGAGCTGGACGTCAACAAGATCCAGGCGCTCGTGGACGCCGGCTACGACGAGCTGGCGGTGCTCGACATCGACCATGTGTCGAAGGGCGCGCACCTGCGCAACACGCTGGCCATCGACAAGAACGACGGGCGCGAGCAGGCGCTGATCGACATCTACCGGGTGATGCGCCCGGGCGAGCCGCCGACGCTCGAGACGGCGGAGGCGCTGTTCCACGGCCTGTTCTTCGATTCCGAGCGCTACGACCTCTCCGCGGTCGGCCGCGTGAAGATGAACATGCGCCTCGAACTCGATGCCGAGGACACGGTCCGCACGCTGCGCAAGGAAGACATCCTCGCCGTCGTGAAGGCGCTGCACGACCTGCGCGACGGGCGCGGCGAGATCGACGACATCGACCACCTGGGCAACCGCCGGGTGCGTTCGGTCGGCGAGCTGATGGAGAACCAGTACCGCATCGGCCTGCTGCGCATGGAGCGCGCGATCAAGGAGCGGATGAGTTCCGTCGAGATCGACACGGTCATGCCGCAGGACCTGATCAACGCCAAGCCGGCGGCGGCCGCGGTGCGGGAATTCTTCGGCTCCTCGCAGCTGTCGCAGTTCATGGACCAGACGAACCCGCTGTCGGAAGTGACGCACAAGCGGCGCCTTTCCGCGCTCGGGCCGGGCGGTCTCACGCGGGAGCGGGCGGGCTTCGAGGTGCGCGACGTGCACCCGACGCACTACGGCCGGATCTGCCCGATCGAGACGCCGGAAGGTCCGAACATCGGCCTCATCAACTCGCTCGCGACCTATGCGCGCGTGAACAAGTACGGCTTCATCGAGACGCCGTACCGCAAGGTGAAGGACGGCCAGGTCACCAATGAGGTGGTCTATCTCTCCGCCATGGAGGAGGGCCGCTACACGATCGCCCAGGCGAACGCCGATCTCGACGACGACGGCCGCTTCGTCCGCGATCTCGTCTCGTGCCGGACCGGCGGCGACTTCACCATGACGACGCCGGACCAGATCGAGTACATGGACGTCTCGCCGAAGCAGCTCGTTTCGGTGGCCGCGGCGCTCATCCCGTTCCTCGAGAACGACGACGCCAACCGCGCGCTCATGGGCTCGAACATGCAGCGTCAGGCGGTTCCGCTCGTGCGGGCCGAGGCGCCGCTCGTCGGCACCGGCATGGAGGCGGTGGTCGCCCGCGATTCCGGTTCCGCGATCGCCGCGCGCCGCACCGGCGTGATCGAGCAGGTGGACAGCACCCGCATCGTCGTCCGCGCGACCGAGGAGAAGGATCCGGCGAAGCCGGGCGTCGACATCTACCGCCTGCTGAAGTTCCAGCGCTCGAACCAGAACACCTGCATCAACCAGCGCCCGCTGGTGAAGGTGGGCGACCGGGTGAACGCCGGCGACATCATCGCGGACGGCCCCTCGACGGACCTCGGCGAACTGGCGCTCGGGCGGAACATGCTCGTCGCCTTCATGCCGTGGAACGGCTACAACTTCGAGGACTCCATCCTGCTGTCGGAGCGCGTGGTGCGCGACGACGTCCTCACCTCGATCCACATCGAGGAGTTCGAGGTGATGGCCCGCGACACCAAGCTCGGGCCGGAGGAGATCACCCGCGACATCCCGAACGTGGGCGAGGAGGCGCTGCGCAACCTCGACGAGGCGGGCATCACCTATGTCGGCGCCGAGGTCGAGGCGGGCGACATCCTGGTGGGCAAGGTCACGCCGAAGGGCGAAAGCCCCATGACGCCGGAGGAGAAGCTGCTCCGCGCCATCTTCGGCGAGAAGGCGTCGGACGTGCGCGATACCTCGCTGCGCCTGCCGCCGGGCGTGTCCGGAACGGTGGTCGAGGTCCGCGTGTTCAACCGGCACGGCGTCGACAAGGACGAGCGCGCGCTGCAGATCGAGCGTGACGAGATCGACCGCCTCGCCAAGGACCGCGACGACGAGCTTGCCATCCTCGAGCGGTCGATCTACGGCCGCCTGCGGGAAATCCTCCTCGGCAAGGAGGTCGCCAAGGGGCCGAAGGGCGTGAAGTCCAAGGCGCCGGTGACCGACGAGACGCTGGAGGAGCTGTCGCGCGGGCAATGGTGGCAGATCGCCATCGCCGACGACCAGGTCATGGCCGAGATCGAGGCGCTGAAGGCCCAGTACGACCAGTCGAAGGACCGGCTGACCCGCCGCTTCGAGGACAAGGTCGAGAAGGTGCGCCGCGGCGACGAACTGCCGCCGGGCGTGATGAAGATGATCAAGGTCTTCATCGCCGTGAAGCGCAAGATGCAGCCGGGCGACAAGATGGCCGGCCGCCACGGGAACAAGGGCGTCGTCTCCAAGATCATCCCGGTCGAGGACATGCCCTATCTCGAGGACGGCACCCCCGTCGACATCGTGCTGAACCCGCTGGGCGTGCCCTCGCGCATGAACGTGGGCCAGATCCTCGAAACGCACATGGGCTGGGCGTCGGCCGGTCTCGGCCGTCAGGTCCGCGTCGCGGTCGAGGCATGGCAGCGCACCGGCGACACCAAGGCCGTGAACGAGGCGCTGAAGAAGGTCTATGGCGACGACGTCTACAAGGACGCCTTCGGCAAGCGCTCCGAGGAGGAAGTGGTCGAGGCTGCGCGCAACGTGCAGACGGGCGTGCCCATCGCGACGCCGGTCTTCGACGGCGCGCGGGAGGAGGACATCGTCCACGCGCTGAGCGAGGCGGGGCTCGACCCCTCGGGCCAGGTGACGCTCTACGACGGGCGCACGGGCGAGGCGTTCAAGCGCAAGGTGACCGTCGGCTACATCTACATGCTGAAGCTGCACCACCTCGTGGACGACAAGATCCACGCGCGCTCCATCGGTCCCTACAGCCTCGTCACCCAGCAGCCGCTGGGCGGCAAGGCCCAGTTCGGCGGCCAGCGCTTCGGCGAGATGGAGGTGTGGGCGCTGCAGGCCTACGGTGCGGCCTACACGCTGCAGGAAATGCTGACCGTGAAGTCGGACGACGTTGCCGGCCGGACGAAGGTCTACGAGTCGATCGTCCGCGGCGAGGACAATTTCGAAGCCGGTATCCCCGAAAGCTTCAACGTTCTCGTCAAGGAAATGCGCTCGCTCGGCCTCAATGTCGAGCTGATCGACTCGGCTGAATACTGATTGGCTGCCCAGAGCGACGCCAGAGAGGAGTCCTCATGAACCAGGACCTGATGAACGTCTTCAATCCTGCGGCGACCCCGCAGACCTTCGACCAGATCAAGATCTCGATCGCCAGTCCCGAGAAGATCCTGAGCTGGTCGTTCGGCGAGATCAAGAAGCCGGAGACGATCAACTACCGCACCTTCAAGCCGGAGCGGGACGGCCTGTTCTGCGCCCGGATCTTCGGTCCGGTGAAGGACTACGAGTGCTTGTGCGGCAAGTACAAGCGCATGAAGTACCGCGGCATCATCTGCGAGAAGTGCGGCGTCGAGGTCACGCTGTCGAAGGTCCGGCGCGAGCGCATGGGCCACATCGAACTGGCCTCGCCCGTCGCGCACATCTGGTTCCTGAAGTCGCTGCCGAGCCGGATCGGCCTGCTGATCGACATGCCGCTCAAGGATCTCGAGCGGGTTCTCTATTTCGAGAACTACATCGTGATCGAGCCGGGCCTGACCCCGCTGAAGCCGAAGCAGCTTCTGTCGGAGGAGGAGTACATCTCCGCCCAGGACGAGTATGGCGAGGACAGCTTCACCGCCGGCATCGGCGCCGAGGCGATCCGCGAGATCCTCGTCAACATGGACCTCGAGCAGGAGCGCGACACGCTGCGCGTCGACCTGGCCGAGGCGACCGGCGAGCTGAAGCCGAAGAAGATCATCAAGCGGCTGAAGCTGGTCGAGGCGTTCATCGAATCCGGCAACCGGCCGGAATGGATGATCCTGACCGTCGTGCCGGTGATCCCGCCGGAACTGCGTCCGCTCGTCCCGCTCGACGGCGGCCGGTTCGCGACGTCGGACCTCAACGATCTCTACCGCCGCGTCATCAACCGCAACAACCGCCTGAAGCGGCTGATGGAACTGCGCGCGCCCGACATCATCATCCGCAACGAGAAGCGGATGCTGCAGGAAGCCGTCGACGCGCTGTTCGACAACGGCCGGCGCGGCCGCGTCATCACCGGCGCCAACAAGCGGCCGCTGAAGTCGCTCGCGGAGATGCTCAAGGGCAAGCAGGGCCGGTTCCGCCAGAACCTGCTCGGCAAGCGCGTCGACTATTCGGGCCGTTCGGTCATCGTGGTCGGCCCGGAGCTGAAGCTGCACCAGTGCGGCCTGCCGAAGAAGATGGCGCTCGAACTGTTCAAGCCCTTCATCTACTCGCGCCTCGACGCCAAGGGCCTCAGCGCGACCGTGAAGCAGGCGAAGAAGCTCGTGGAGAAGGAGCGTCCGGAGGTCTGGGACGTGCTCGAGGAAGTGATCCGCGAGCATCCGGTCCTGCTCAACCGCGCGCCGACGCTGCACCGTCTGGGTATCCAGGCGTTCGAGCCGACGCTGATCGAGGGCAAGGCGATCCAGCTTCACCCGCTCGTCTGCGCGGCGTTCAACGCCGACTTCGACGGCGACCAGATGGCGGTCCACGTGCCGCTGTCGCTGGAAGCGCAGCTCGAAGCCCGCGTGCTGATGATGTCGACGAACAACATCCTCAGCCCGGCGAACGGCAAGCCGATCATCGTGCCGAGCCAGGACATCGTGCTTGGCATCTACTACCTGACGCTCGACCGGCCGAACGAGCCGGGCGAGGGGATGGCGTTCGCCGGCATGGACGAGGTGGAGCACGCGCTCGAGAACGGCGCGATCACGCTGCACTCGAAGATCCAGACCCGCTACAAGACGGTGGACGACGACGGCAACCCGATCGTCCGCCGGGTCGAGACGACGCCGGGCCGGATGCTGATCGCGGAACTGCTGCCGCGCCACCCGAAGGTCAAGTTCGAGATCGTCAACCGCCTTCTGACCAAGAAGGACATCGGCGCGGTCATCGACACGGTCTACCGGCACACCGGCCAGAAGGAGACGGTCATCTTCTGCGACCGCCTCATGAAGCTCGGCTTCGCGCACGCCTGCCGGGCGGGCATTTCCTTCGGCAAGGACGACATGGTCATCCCCGAGGAGAAGCACGGCCTGGTCGAGAACACCCGCGCGCTGGTGAAGGAGTTCGAGCAGCAGTACCTCGACGGCCTCATCACGCAGGGCGAGAAGTACAACAAGGTCGTCGACGCGTGGGCGAAGTGCACCGACGCGGTGGCCGCGGCCATGATGCAGAAGATCCAGGCGGTGGAGACGGACCCGGAGAGCGGGCGCGTCAAGGACACCAACTCGATCTACATGATGTCGCACTCGGGCGCGCGGGGTTCGCCAGCCCAGATGAAGCAGCTCGCCGGCATGCGCGGCCTGATGGCCAAGCCGTCGGGCGAGATCATCGAGACGCCGATCATCTCCAACTTCAAGGAAGGCCTCTCGGTGCTGGAGTACTTCAACTCCACGCACGGCGCGCGCAAGGGCCTTGCGGACACGGCGCTCAAGACGGCGAACTCGGGCTACCTGACCCGCCGTCTCGTCGACGTGGCGCAGGACTGCATCATCCGCGAAGTGGATTGCGGGACCGAGCGCGGCCTGACCGTGCAGGCGATCATCGAGGGCGGCGAGGTCGTGGAATCCCTCGGCGAGCGCGTGCTGGGCCGGACCGCGGCCGAGGACATCGTCAACCCGGCCAATGACGAGGTGCTCGTCAAGGCCGGAGACGAGATCGGCGAGACGATTGCCGAGGTGATCGACGATCTCGGCGTGCAATCCGTGCTGATCCGCTCGGTGCTGACCTGCGACACCAAGAACGGCGTCTGCGCCAAGTGCTACGGCCGCGACCTCGCGCGCGGCACGCCGGTCAACATCGGCGAGGCGGTGGGCGTCATCGCCGCCCAGTCGATCGGCGAGCCGGGCACCCAGCTGACCATGCGCACCTTCCACATCGGCGGCACCGCGCAGGTTGCGGAGCAGTCGTTCGTGGAAACCTCGCAGGAGGGCACGGTCGAGCTGCAGAACAAGGCGGTCGTGACCGACAGCCAGGGCCGCGCCGTGGTCATGAACCGGAACACCGTCCTTGTCGTGCGCGACGCCCATGGCAAGGAGCGGGCGAGCTACAAGCTCGCCTACGGTTCGCGCCTCATCGTGGCGGAGGGCGACAAGGTGAAGCGCGGCCAGCGCGTGGCCGAGTGGGATCCCTACACCCTGCCGATCATCACCGAGCTTTCGGGCAAGGTGAAGTTCATCGACCTCGTCGAGAACGTG
>JAJLJT010000325.1:0-2981 GCA_033844555.1 Alphaproteobacteria bacterium
CGGGGTCGCCGCGGTCCGCTGTTGTCGGGCAGGGCGCTTCGCGCCTAAACTCCCGCGCGAAACGACACTGCCTGCCAATGAGGAAACGCCAGGTCATGGATTCCAAGCCCTTCGACAAGTCGAAACTGCCCAGCCGCCACGTGACCGAGGGGCCGGAGCGCGCGCCGCACCGGTCCTATTATTACGCGATGGGCCTGACGGAGGAGCAGATCCATCAGCCGCTCGTGGGCGTCGCGTCCTGCTGGAACGAGGCCGCGCCCTGCAACATCGCGCTGATGCGCCAGGCGCAGGCGGTCAAGCGCGGCGTCTGGGCCGCGCAAGGCACCCCGCGCGAGTTCTGCACGATCACCGTCACCGACGGGATCGCCATGGGCCACCAGGGGATGAAGTCCTCGCTGGTCAGCCGCGAGGTCATCGCGGATTCGGTCGAACTGACCATGCGCGGGCATTGCTACGATGCGCTCGTCGGTCTTGCGGGGTGCGACAAGTCGCTGCCGGGCATGATGATGGCGATGGTGCGCCTCAACGTGCCGAGCGTGTTCCTCTACGGCGGCTCGATCCTGCCGGGCCGCTTCCAGGACCGCGACGTGACCGTCCAGGACGTGTTCGAGGCGGTGGGCCAGCATTCGGCCGGCAACATGTCCGACGACGACCTGCACGCGCTGGAATGCGTTGCCTGCCCGTCGGCGGGCGCCTGCGGCGGGCAGTTCACGGCGAACACCATGGCCTGCGTGTCGGAGGCGCTGGGCCTCGCGCTGCCGCTCTCGTCGGCGGCGCCTGCACCCTACGAGGACCGGGACCAGTATGCGGAAGCATCGGGCCGCGCGGTCATGCGCCTCATCGCCGACAACCTGCGCCCGCGCGAGATTGTCACCCGCAAGGCGCTGGAGAACGCGGCCGTCGTCGTCGCGGCCACCGGCGGCTCGACCAACGCGGCGCTGCATCTGCCCGCCATCGCCAACGAGTGCGGCATCGACTTCGACCTGTTCGACGTGGCGGAGGTCTTCAAGCGCACGCCCTACATGACCGACCTCAAGCCCGGCGGCAAATATGTCGCCAAGGACATGTACGAGGCCGGCGGCATGCCGATCCTGCTCAAGCTGCTGATGGAGGCGGGCTACATCCACGGCGATTGCATGACCGTCACCGGCAAGACGGTCGAGGAAAACCTGAAGGACGTGAAGGCGGTGGCCGACCGCAAGGTCTTCTACCCGCCGAAGGAGCCGTTGTCGCCGACCGGCGGCGTGACGGGCCTTAAGGGCAACCTCGCCCCCGACGGCGCCATCGTGAAGGTCGCGGGCATGACGAACCTGAAGTTCCGCGGCCCCGCGCGCTGCTTCGACTGCGAGGAAGACGCCTTCGCCGCGGTGGAGCGCAAGGAGTACAAGGAGGGCGAGGTGCTCGTCATCCGCTACGAGGGCCCCAAGGGCGGCCCCGGCATGCGCGAGATGCTGGCGACCACGGCGGCGCTCTACGGCCAGGGCATGGGCGACAAGGTGGCGCTGATCACGGACGGGCGGTTCTCGGGCGCGACGCGCGGCTTCTGCATCGGCCACGTGGGCCCCGAAGCCGCGGTCGGCGGGCCGATCGGCCTGCTGCGCGACGGCGACATCATCGTCATCGACGCGGAGAACGGGCGCCTCGACGTCGAACTGTCGGACGAGGAGCTGGCGGCGCGGGCAAAGGACTGGGCTCCGCGCACGCCGGAGATCACGTCCGGTGCGATCTGGAAATATGCGCAGACGGTGGGCAGCGCGCGCAACGGCGCGGTGACCCAGCCGGGCGCGAAGGCTGAGAGTTCCTGCTACGCCGACATCTGAGGCCAGCGGACGGACAATCGCGGTCCGCGCGGCGAGGCGTGCGGACGTCGATGCCCTGTGCGCGCTGGAGCGGTCGAGTTTTCCCGGCGACCGGATGAGCCGGCGGTCTCTCGCACGCGCCGTCGCCAGCCCCAGCGTGCGCGTCCTCGTGACGGCGGGCGCGGGGCCGGGCGGCCTGGGCGGCGCAGCGGTCGTCTTCTACCGGAAGGGGGCGGGCGCGGCCCGGCTCTATTCCATCGCGACGGCCGCCGCCGAACGGGGGCAGGGGCATGGCGATGCGCTGCTCGCAGCCGTCGAGGCCGACGCCATCGGCCGCGGGTGCGATCGTCTGCGGCTGGAGGTGAGGGCCGACAACGCGGTTGCCGCCGACTGGTACCGCCGGCGCGCATTTCAGTGTTGCGGGAGGCGCGCGGCCTATTACGAGGACGGCGTGGATGCACTAGTTTTCGAAAAACGCCTCGGCTGACGTGCCGGGCGGATATGGAGATTGCCGCCGCTCATGAGCAGCTGGGTCATCGTCGTCGACCGGCTTAAGGATTTCCCGAACGCCGATACGCCGCACAAGGTCATCACCGCGAAGGATTACCTGTCGCGCCCGCAGCTTTTCTCGGAACAACGCCCGAAGATCATCAACCTGGCGCGCAGCTTCGCCTACCAGGGCGCGGGATACTATTGCTCGCTGCTGGCGGAGGCGCGGGGACATCGTGTGCTGCCGTCGGTCGAGACCATCCTCGACCTGTCGAGGGCGAGCCTCTACCGCAACGCCGTGCCGGAGATCGAGGCGGCGCTGAACCGCTGCGTGGAGAAGCTGCCGGAGAAACCGGCGGGAACGCTGCGTCTGCTGGTCTGCTTCGGGGCCGCGGATCAACCGGGCTATGGCGATTTCGCCCGGCTGCTGTTCGACTGGTACCGGGCGCCGGTCGTGGAGGTAACGGCAAGCGTCGGCAAGTGGGTCGCGATCAAGCGCATCCGCCTGATGCCGCTGACCGCGCTGACGCCGGAAGAGGGGGCCTTCCTGCGCGACCGCCTCACGGCGCACACCCGCGGCCAGTGGCGCTCGCCCCGGGCGCGCACGCCGGCGAAATGGTCGCTCGCCGTGCTGCACGATCCGCAGGAGGCTCTGCCGCCCTCCGACACCCGCACGCTGAAGCACTTTGCGCG
>JAJLJT010000326.1:0-5447 GCA_033844555.1 Alphaproteobacteria bacterium
AAGAAGTGGCTGTCGTAGCTCGCCCATCCGGCGGATGCGTATTTCTTGCTGTAGCCCTTGGCGAACGCCCACTCCATGTGCGGATAGCGGGGCGAGGCGCCGGGCGGCACGCTCACCTCCAGCGGCACGCGGGGCGCGTCCTCCGGCAGCACGGTGAAGCCGCGCGCCCACGGCCGCTCCAGGCTGACGACCGGGGCGTATTGCTGGCCGTCCGCGCCGGTGATGCCCTGGTAATGGTTCGACCCGCCCCAGGTGTTGTAGGCGGTCCACGTCCCCGTCGCCGCGACCTGCAGCAGGCGGCCTGCGCGCGGCGCGTGCGCCGGGGGCCGCACCACGAACAGGTGATGGCCCACGATGGGCTGGCCGTCCCCGCCCTCGGCGCGCAATGTCACGCGATAGGCGCCCGAGGGCCAGTTGGCTTCCACCTCGAACGCGAAGGCCGGGCTCCAGCCGCAGCCGCTGACGGAGCAGTCCGCGGGCGTGTCCTGCCAGCGCCCCTCGATCCCGGTGCGCGTCAGGACCGGGCGCAACGCCGCCCCGTCGCGCGCGATCTCCAGGTCGAAGCGCGGCGCGGTCGTGCTGACGAACAGCGTCACGATCTCGCCGGGCGCATAGGTTATGCGGTCGCTGTAGGCCCAGATCTCCCCGCGCGGACCGTCCATGCCGGGATATTCGTAGTAATGGCCGGTCACGGCCTCGCGCCGCTGCTCGGGCGTCAGGCCGTAATCGGGAAAGGGTCCGGCATCGGTCATTTCCGTCGGCGCCTCACGCCCCGTTGCCGTTCAGGTACTTGCGCAGGAAGGCGCGCGTGCGCTCCTTCTCCGGTGCGGAGAAGATCTTCTCCGGCGGTCCCTGCTCGACCACCACGCCTTCGTCCATGAACAGGATCTCGTCGGCGACCTCGCCCGCGAAGCGCATCTCGTGCGTGACGATCAGCATCGTCATGTGCTCCTTCGCGAGCTGCTTCATGACGAGGTTCACCTCGTCCACAAGCTCCGGGTCGAGCGCCGACGTCGCCTCGTCGAACAGCATGACCTTCGGCTGCATGGCGAGCGCGCGGGCGATCGCGACGCGCTGCTTCTGCCCGCCCGACAGGCGCGAGGGGTAGTAGTCGATGTGGTCGATGAGGCCGACCTTGTTCAGAAGCTCCTCCGCCAGCGCGCGCGCCTCCGCCTTGCCGGTCTTCTTCAGCAGCATGGGCGCCATCGTGATGTTCTCCAGCACGGTCAGGTGCGGGAACAGGTTGAAGTGCTGGAACACCATGCCCATCTGCTGGCGCACCTCGTTGATGTGCTTCTCGAACTGGCGGTGCGGCAGCGACTTGTTGACCTGCACGCCGTCGAGCCAGACCTCCCCGGAATCCAGCGTTTCCAGGTGGTTGATCGCGCGCAGCAGCGTCGACTTGCCCGACCCGCTGGGCCCGATGATGCCCACGATCTGGCCGCGCTCGACCGACAGGTCGATGCCCTTCAGCACCTCGTGCGCGCCGAAGCTCTTGCGGGCCTGCCTGACCTCGACCATCGCCGTCATGGTGTCCTGTCCCGTTCTTGCTGCGCCGTCATCGCGACAGCGCCACGCGCTTCTCGATCCGGCCGAGGACCAGTTCCAGCGCGTAGTTGATGACGTAGTAGAGCGCCGCCGCGGTGATGTAGAACTCGAACGGGCGGAACGTCTCGCTGATCGCAAGCTGCGAGGCGTGCACCAGTTCCGTCACCCCGATCACCGAGACGAGCGCCGATTCCTTCAGCAGCGCGATCAGGTTGTTGCCGAGCGGCGGCGTCACGCTGCGCACCGCCTGCGGAATGACGATGCGCGTCATCGCCTGCCCGCCGCCGAGGCCGAGGCTGCGCGCCGCCTCGTACTGGCCGCGGTCGACCGCGACGATGCCCGCGCGGATCACGTCGGCGTTGTAGACCGCGAAGTGCAGGCCGAGGCCGATCACCCCCGACCAGAACGCCGGGATGTCGATGCCGACCTGGTTCAGCCCGAAATAGATGAGGAACAGCTGCAACAGCAGCGGCGTCCCCATGAACGCCCAGGTGAAGACCCGGACCGCCCAGCGCAGCGGGAGCAGGCCGTAGAGCCGCGCGAGCGCCAGCCCGATGCCGCCGAAGAAACTCAGCGCCGCCGACAGGACGGTCAGCAGGACCGTCCACACGACGCCGATGGCGATGATGTCGGCGTATTCGGGGACGACGGTGAAATCGAGACCTTGCATGTCCGTCCCCTCAGTCGAATGCGTAGCGGCGGTCCAGGCGCTCGATCACGGCGATCAGCGCATAGACGATGACGATGTAGAAGGCGCCCGACAGCATCAGCATCTCGAACGGCCGGTAGGTCGAGCCGATGAATCGGTGCGCGGTGTAGGTCAGCTCCACGACCGAGATCGCGGAGACGAGCGCGGTCCCCTTGATCAGCGCGACCGAATTGACGCCCAGCGGGCGGATCATCAGGCGCGCGGCTTCCGGCAGCGTGACCTTGCGCAGGGTCTGGAAGCGGCTGAGGCCAAGGCTGCGCGCAGCCTCCACCTGCCCCTTGTCGACCGCCAGGATCGCGCCGCGGATGCTCTCGGTCATGTAGGCGCCGATGTTGACGCCGATGCCGATGACGCCCGCCTCGAACGGCTCCAGCCGGATGCCCACCTGCGGGCCGCCGAAATACCAGACGAACAGCTGGATGAGCGCGGGCGTGCCGCGAAAGACGCTGACATAGGCCGTGCCGACCCAGCGCAGCGGCGCAAGGCGCGACAGCTTCAGCGCCGCCCCCGCCGCCCCGCACGCGAGCGCCAGCAGAAGCGCCAGCACCGACAGCTGCACCGTGACCCAGGCGGCCTGCGCGAAGAACGGCAGAACCTTGACGATCAGCTCGATATCCATCGCGGACGCCCCTCTGGGTGGGGAATGGCGGCCAAGGCGGGGCCCGGCGGCCGGTTGCGCGCCCTCAGGTGCGCAAGAGGCCAGCCGCCGGGACGCCGTGAAGCGCCGTCACACGGGTGTCAGCGGATGTCCGCGCCGATCCACTCCAGCGCGATCTTCTCGTAGGTGCCGTCCGCCATCATGTCGTCCAGCGCCTTCTGCATCGCCGCCTTCAGCTCGGGGTTGCCCTTGCGGATGGCGATGCCCACGGCGACATTGCCGCCCTCGATGTCGGGCGTGTCGAGCTGGCGGACCTTCGCGCCGTTCTTCTGCACGGCCACGCGCACGGGGATGTTGTCCACGACGATCGCGTCGACGCGGCCCGACTGCACCTCCAGCAGCAGTTCGGGCAGGCCCTTGTAGGTGCGGATGTCCCAGCCGCCCTTCTCGCGCGCCCACTTCTCGTGCGTTTCGCCCAGCGTGACGCCCAGCGTCTTGCCCTTCAGTTCGTCGAGCGACTGGATGGGGGAGTCCTCGGGCACGAACACCGCGCGGCCCGCCCGGTAGTAGGGGCCGACGAAGTCGATGACTTCCTGGCGCTTCGGCGTGATCGACATGGAGCCGACGATGGTGTCGTACTTGGCCGCCAGCAGGCCCGCGATGATGCCGTCCCAGGCGGTGGTGACGATCACCGGCTCGACGCCGATGCGCCGCGCGATCTCGCGCCCGATGGCCGGGTCGAAGCCGACGACCTCGTTCTTGTCGTTGACGAAATTGAAGGGCGGGTAGGCGCCGCTCATGGCGATGCGCATCTCGCCGGCCTTCTTGATCGCGGCAAGCTCGTCCGCCTGCGCGGGCGTCACCGCCATCGCGCCGACCCCGATGCCGAGCGCGAGAATCCCCGTCAGAAATCCCTTGAGCATGATCCCACTCCTGTCGTTGTGGCCGGCCTTCCCGGTCGGTCCTCCTCGTTTTCGGTTTCGAGTGTCCGGGACTCCATGGCATTCTTCAAATAAATAATCGAAATGAACTGCATAGAACGGTGAAATGATGCCCTATACGCCTTCCCTGTCCGCCGCGCGCGGCGAGCGCCTGGTCTGGGATCTCGACTGGAACCTGCTGCGCACCTTTCTCGTCATCATGGAATGCCAGGGGATCACGGCGGCCGCCGACCGGTTGGGCCTGAAGCAGCCGACGGTCAGCAACGCGCTGCGACGGCTGGAGGCTCACGTCGGCCGCCGCCTCATCGACCGCGGACCCAACCGCTTCGCGCCCACCACGGCGGGTCAGCGGCTGTACGAGGAATGCATCGACATCTTCGGCTCTGTCAGCAGGCTCCAGGTGATGATGCGCGAGGTGCAGGAGGAGGTGACGGGCACCATCCAGATCGCCATGGCGAGCCATGTTGTCTGTCCGGTGCTCGACGGGACGTTGTCGTCCTTTCACCGCCAGCATCCCAAGGCGGTGTTCCAGCTCGACGTGATGCCCAGCGAGGAAGCGATCACCTCCGTGCTGCAGAAGCGGGCCTCCTTCGCGGTCTGCCTCGTGCACCGGCCCGATCCCCGGCTGCATCACACCGTGCTCTACCGGGAGTTCTTCGGCTTCTTCTGCGGCCCGGAGCACCGCCTGTTCGGGCGCACCGGCCTGACGCTGGACGACCTGCGCGGAGAGACCTCCGTCTCGTTCCAGACCGACCGCATGACGGACGCGCTCTACCAGGTCGCGATCCTGCGCGCCAAGGCGAAGCTCGACGAGCGGATCGTCGGCATCTCCTCGCATCTGGAGGAGGTGCGCCGCATGATCGTGGCGGGTCTCGGCATCGGCCCGCTGCCCCTGCACGTCGCCCGCGCCGATGTGGAGGCGGGGCATCTGTGGCGGCTGCCGCCCTATGACGATCCGCCGGAGGTCGACATCTTCATCGTGACCAACCCGGCCTCGAACCTGAACCGGGCGGAGCAGGCGCTGCTCGCCATGCTGATGCGGCGGATCGCGGACATGCCGCTCGAAGACCGCACCTATCGGGCCTGAGGGGTGGCGGCGCTCACGGCGCCGCATCGGCCTCGGGCGCCATCTCGGCCAATGTGCGAGTGTGCGGGAAAGCCGTGCCCCGTCCTCGACGCGTGGCGCCGGTCCGGTGCGGCCCGGGAGCCCCCTGCCCTGCGCAAACCGGGACCCGTTCGCCTTTGTCCGGCACTTCCCGCAGCGTCGGGTGCGCGGCGTTGCAACTTTTCACCGGCGCACGTGTTCTCCCTCATTCAAGACATCGTCGGAAGTCACCGATCCACGGGAGGGCGCTCAATGTCCGGCAAGGATCCCTATATCGAGAAGGCCAAGGCGAAGATCGATCAATGGAACGCCGAGATCGACAAGATGAAGGCGCGGGTTGACGAGGCCGAAGCCGATACGAAGATCCAGTATCGGCGGCAACTCGACGAGATGCGCGCCCAGCGCGACGAGGCCGAGGCGCGGCTGAAGGAACTGCGCTCGGCAAGCGACGACGCCTGGCGCGACATGAAATCCGGCTTCGACAAGGCTTGGGACAGCATCTCACGCGCTTTCGAAAGCGCCGCTTCCCGGTTCAGGTGAGGCGCA
>JAJLJT010000327.1:0-6311 GCA_033844555.1 Alphaproteobacteria bacterium
GCGCACGGTGTGTGCGTCTGGCGCCGTCGCCTCGGCCACCTTGCCGTAGTAGAAGCGGTGGTTGGGGCGGCCCTTCTCCTTCAGCAGCGCCCAGGTGAACAGCACGTCTTCCGCGGTTAGCGGCTCGCCATCGGAAAATCGCGCATTTTCATCGAGATGGAAGGTGATGCTGCCACGGCCTTCCGGCACCTCGACGGCCTTTGCCAATGCGCCGTACAGCGTGAACGGCTCGTCGTAGGACCGGGCCAGCAGGCTCTCGTAGACATATTCGCGCACGCCGGCGGCTGCCTGTCCCTTCACGATCAGCGGGTTGAGACTGTCGAACCCGCCAAGCTGGCCGAGAACCAGCCGCCCGCCCTTGGGCGCATCGGGGTTGGCGTAAGGGAAATGCGCGAAGTCCGGCGGCAGCGCCGGTTCCCCGTGCATGGCGATGGCGTGGCGCGGCTCCGCGGCGGCGGGCGCTGCGGCGAGGGTGAGCGCGGCAAGTCCGGCGAGGACCGGCCTCATCGCGCGCGTCGGTGATTCCCATGTGAGTCTCATGCCGTAATGATGGCAGAAAGCCCATGGCAACACATGGGCGTTGCATGGGAAAACGCATGGGCAGGACGCCGATGCGGGCTCAGCGGTCCTTTCCGGCGATGTCCTTCTGGATCAGTTCGGCCAGTTCGTCGGCGGCCTTTCGGGTGAGCAGGCGGCGCTTCTCGAAATCGTCCTTGATCTCGTAGTGGCTCGCGAGCAGGTGCTCGTCGTGCTGGCGGAAGGTGTCGACGGTCAGCTCGGCCGCCCGATCCGGCAGGCCGAGACCGGTGAGCACGCGCCGGGCCAGATGCAGCGAACCGCGGAAGGTCTCCCGCTCGATCAGGCGGACGCCCAGGTCCATCAGGCGATAGGCATGCTCCCGGTTGATCGCGCGGGCGTAGATCTCAAGCTTCGGGAAGGCGTGGCGCACGGTCTCCGCGATCTTCAGCGAGGCCTCCATGTTGCCGACCGCGAGCACGAACACCGCGGCCTTGTCCGCCCCCGCTGCGCGCAGAAGGTCCACGCGCGAGGCGTCGCCGTAGTAGCTCTTGTTGCCGAAACTTGCGACGAGCTTCACCTGGCGGGGGTCCTTCTCCAGCCCGACGAAGGGAATGCCGCGCGCCTTCAGGATACGTCCCACGATCTGCCCGACGCGGCCAAAGCCGGCGATGATGACCTGCGGCGCTTCTTCCTCCAGCGCCTCGATGTCTTCCTCGGCGTCCTCGGACGTTTCGTGGGTGCGCGAGTCCTCGTAGAGATCGAGCAGCAGGAAGGCGAGCGGCGTCAGCGCCATCGAGATCGTCACCGACACGACGAGGATGTCGGCCACATGCGCGCGCAGCGCCCCTTGCGCGATCGCAACGGTGAAGATGACGAACGCGAACTCTCCACCCTGGGACAGGCCGATGGCGAGGGTCCGGGTCCCGTGGCGGCCAAGGCCGAACCACCAGCCCAGCCCGGCGAGGATCATTCCCTTCAGCACCATCAGCCCGACCGCGATTCCGATCACGATCATCGGCGCTTCGAGCGCAGTGTCGAGATTGGCCGACATGCCGACGGCAATGAAGAACAGGCCGAGCAGCAGCGCCTTGAACGGCTCGATATCGGTCTCGACCTGGTGGCGGAACTCCGACTCCGCCAGCAGGACGCCGGCAAGGAAGGCGCCGAGGCCCATCGACAGGCCGACCGAATCCATCAGCAGCGCGGTGCCGATCACGATCAGCAGGGCGAGCGCGGTCAGGACCTCCGGCACGTCGGCCGCCGCCACCGCCGAATAGGCGGCGCCGACGATGAACCGGCCGCCGACGATGACGACGAACAGCGCCCCGAGCCCCTGCACGATCTTGGCCGGATCGGCGATCTCGTCGACCGGCTCGAGCCCGGTCGTCAGGAAGGGGATCAGCGCCAGGATCGGGATGACCGCCATGTCCTGGAACAGGAGGATTGCGAAGCCCGTGCGCCCCTGCCGGGTCGTCATCTCGCCGCGTTCGGCCAGGATCTGCAGCGCGAACGCCGTCGAGGAGAGCGCCAGCGCCAGCCCGACGATGATCGCCTCCTGCAGCGCGAGGCCGAAGACGAGGCCGAGTGCGCCCAGAGCCAGTGTCGTCGCAGCCATCTGCCCGCCGCCGGCGCCGAGAATCGCCCGCCGCATGACCCAAAGGCGCGAGGGCTGCAACTCCAGCCCGATGATGAACAGGAGCAGGACGACGCCGAACTCTGCGAAATGCAGCACGTTCTCCGGCTCGGCGATGAAGCCGAATCCGAACGGGCCGATCAGGACACCCGCCGCCAGATAGCCGATGATCGAGCCGAGGCCGAGCCGCTTCGACACCGGAACGGCCAGGACCGCGGCGATCAGGAAGATGGCGGCTTCGCCAAGGAAGGACATGCTCGATCCGATGTGCAAGAACAGGCGCGATGACCTGTTTTGCGCTCCGGACGTGACAATTCAAGGCACAATTGAAAATAGGCCGGATGCGTACGGCCTCGACGCGTGCGCGCCACGCTCGATTCCGCCTCAGATGCGGATGAAGGGATTGAGATATCGCCCGATCGGGCCGGTCAGCCGCAGCGGTGCGCTGGTGACGGCAAGGCAGACGCATTCGCCGTCGCTGTCCGCCACAGGCTGGTGATCGTCGCTGGGGCCCGCGATGGCCACGTCGCCGCGGACGAAGTGATTCCCCCGGTCGGTGAAGCCGCCCGAAAGGACAAGCGTCATCTCCGCACCCTCGTGCGTGTGGCGCGGCATCACCGCGCCCGGCGTGATCCGCATCAGGCGGGTCGTGAACCCCGGACGGTCCTTCAGGAGTTCCACCTCCTTCAGGCCCATCATCGTGCGCCAGGGCAGCTTTCCGAAGCCATCCCCAAGATAGGGATGGAGCGGGGCGGGGACGAGGAAGGGTGCCCCGGTGGCGACGGGCCGCGTCTCGCGTGCAACCGCCGCTTCGGCGTCCGGCCCGGCGTCGTCCAGGCAATCGAGCACGCGGTCGAGCAGGCCGGAGGACACCGGCTCCGCGCCGATATCCTGGAGCATGGCCCCACCGAGGGCTTCCAGCCTGTCGGCTTCCGCCCGGCAGGCGGGGCACAGGGTAAGGTGGGTGGCGACCAGCAGCGCCAGCGGCTCGGCCATCGCGCCGCTCGCATACTCAAGCAACAGGTCTTCGCCCGGATGATGAAGCGGTCCGGTCATGCGATACTCTCCAAAACGCTCTTCAGCCTGGCGGTGGCCAGGCGCAGTCTCGATTTCACCGTGCCGAGCGGCAGATCCATCCGCTCGGCGATCTGGCTGTGCGACAGGTCCTCGAAATAGGCCAGCTTCAAGAGCGACAACTGACCCTCGGGCAAATCCTTCATCGCGGTGTGCAGCCGCTCGCCCATGTCCGCGGCCTCCAGCACGTCGTCGGCCGCGGGGGGCGCGTCGATCACCAGCGCCGGGTCGTCCGGGTCGATCTCCGGGCGGCGCTCCTTGCGCAGGACGTCGATCCGACGGTTCCGCGCGATGGTGAAGATCCAGGTGCTGGCCGACGCCTTGGCCGGGTCGAACTGCACCGCACGGCGCCAAACCGTCAGCATGACGTCCTGAACCAGGTCCTCCGCCGCCTCGTCGCCCGCGCCCAGTCTGCGCAGGTAAGCCTTGATCCGCGGCGCCAAGACCGCGAACAACGCCGCGAACGCCTCACGGTCGCGGTCGACCGCGATCGACGCCATCAGCGTCTGCAGATCGTAGGCTTCCGAAAGGGTGGGGTTTTCGCGTGTCACGCCGCCATTTGACGAAAGGATCGCGCCTCCCGCAACCCCGCCGCTGGCAAACCCCTGTCTTTCGATCGCCTGCACGCCGCCCACGTGACCCTCAAGCCGCTCTGCACGTTTGCACCCCTTTACGCACGGCCTGCATCGTCGGATCACATCTCCGGACGGCCTGCGGACGATGGCAGTCGGGCCGCAGGCGGATGATCCGTCTTTCGCCCGGCCGCGTACTTCTTTACAGCGTATCGACGGTCCGCCCTTCCGCGTGGCCGGGTCTTCTTGTCGGAAAGGGCGGGTTCCCGCATGAGAATTGCAGTGATTGGCAGTGGCGTGAGCGGACTTGCGGCTGCCTGGGCCTTGTCGCGGGTTCACGACGTGATCCTCTATGAGGCCGAGCCGCGGCTCGGCGGCCATGCCAACACCGTGACCGTTGTGGACCGGGGCCGCGACGTGCCTGTCGATACGGGGTTCATCGTCTACAACGAGCACAATTATCCCAATCTCGTGCGTTTCTTCGACGCGCTCGGCGTGCCGACGCAGCCGAGCGACATGTCCTTCGCCGTGTCCGCCGACGGGGGGGCGTTCGAGTACGCGGGCGATGTCCGCGGCCTCGTTGCGCAACCGGCGAACCTGCTGCGCCGCCGCTACTGGCGGATGCTGGCCGATGTGGTGCGCTTCTACCGGTCGGGCGCATCGGTGCTGGCGGGGCTGCCCGACGCCCGCCACGATGGCGATGCGCCGACGCTGCGCGACATTCTGGAGGACGGCGGCTACTCGGAAACCTTCGCCGTCGACCACCTTCTGCCGATGGCTGCGGCCATCTGGTCCTCGACGGTGGAGAAGATCCTCGATTTCCCGGCGGAGACCTTCCTCAATTTCTTCGTCAACCACGGCCTGCTGAACCTGGGGGAGCGGCCGCGCTGGCGCACGGTCACGGGCGGCAGCCGGTCTTATGTTGAGAAGGTGGGCGCCCACCTCGGCCAGCGGGTGCGCCTCGCCACGCCTGTCGCGGAGGTGCGCCGCACGCCAGCGGGCGTCGTCGTGATCGACCGGCAGGGCCATCGCGACACCTTCGACGAGGTGATCCTCGCCACCCATGCCGACCAGTCGCTGGCGCTCCTGGGCGCGGGCGCGACGGTGAGCGAGCGTGGCGTCCTTGGCCGCTTCCGCTTCCAGCCCAATCTCGCGATCCTGCACACCGATCCCGCGCTGATGCCCCGGCGCCGCATGGCTTGGGCCAGCTGGAACTATCTGTCGGCGGGCGCGGAGGACCGGTCGCGGCACGTCACGCTGACCTACTGGATGAACCGGCTGCAGGGGCTGGAAACGCAGAAGCCGCTGTTCGTGACGCTCAATCCCTTGAGGCCCCCCGCGCCGGAGACGGTGGTGACGCGCACCATGTACCGCCATCCGGTCATGGACCGCGAAACCCTGAAAGGGCAGGGGGAGTTGCCCTCCATCCAGGGGCTCGACGGCATCTGGCATTGCGGCGCATGGTGCGGATACGGGTTCCACGAGGACGGCGCGCAGGCGGGCTTCGCGGTCGCCGCCGCACTGGGTGCGCCGGTGCCGTGGGCGGATGCCATCCGCGAGATGAGCCCGGCGGGCAGCGCCGCCCTGCCGCGCCGGCGGGAAGGGATCGCGCTGACGGGATGACCGGAACCGCACGCCAGCGCGCCTCGGCGCTCTACCGGGGCGAGGTGATCCACCGGCGCCACGCCGCGCCGGCGCACGATCTGCGCGCCAACGTCTATTCTATTCTGCTCGATCTCGACGAGCTTGAGGACCTCACCCGGGATCTTTCGCTCTTCGGGCACGGGACGCGGCGTCCGTTCGGTTTCCGCGACCGCGATCACGGGCCGCGCGACGGCACGCCGCTCAAGGCCTGGATCGTGGAGGAACTGACCCGCGCCGGACTGTCCGCCGAACGCTGGAGCGTTCGCATCCATTGCTTCCCGCGCGTTCTGGGCAGCGTGTTCAACCCGCTCTCGACGTGGTTTGCCCATGACGAGACGGGGGCCTTGCGCGCCATTCTCTACGAGGTGTCGAACACCTTCGGGCAGCGGCACGGCTATCTCGTGCCGATCGGCCCGGAGGAGGGGGGCGCGCACCGCCACACGGCGGAGAAGACCTTTCACGTCTCACCCTTCTTCGACGTCGCGGGCTCTTACGCCTTCCGCACGTCGGTTCCGGGGGAACGTCTCAACCTCATGATCCGCTACGACGGGCCGGAGGGACCGCGCCTCACCGCCACGCACACCGGCGTGCGCCGGGCTTTGACGGATGCGGAGTTGCTGAAGGCCGCGGCCGCCTGTCCGCACCTCACCTTCCGCGTGCTGCGCGGCATCCACTGGCACGCGCTGAAACTGTGGCTGAAGGGCGCGCGCTACCACGCCCCGCCCGCACCGCCCGCGCGCCTTGTCGAGGTGGTGAAGGGTCCGCACGCGCTGGCCGGTCCCGCGGAATGAGCACGCCCGCCACCTGGGGCCGGGCGCTCGCCTACGGGCTGCCGGGCCTGCCGCTCGCGGCGCTGCTGCTGCCGCTCT
>JAJLJT010000328.1:0-2845 GCA_033844555.1 Alphaproteobacteria bacterium
CGGCGAGACGCCCACGTCGACGAGATGGAAGGTCATCTTCGCCGTCTCGGTGATGATCTGCTTGAGGCCCGCCACGTCGCGCAGACCCGGCACCTGCACCAGGATGCGGTCCGAGCCCTGGCGCTGGATCGTCGGGTCGAGGGTGCCGAGCGCGTCGATCCGGCGGCGCAGCACCGTGATCGCCTGCGAGACCGTGTTGGCGGCGCGCTGCTCCTGCGCTGCCTCGGTCATCACGATGCGGACGAGCGTGTTCTCCTCGACCGACACCTCGAGATCGGGACCGCCGCCGATACCGGCCATGCCCGTGTCGACCGTGCCGATCAGGCCGCGGATGCGGGACAGCGCCGTCTCCATCTCCGCCTGGTCGCGGATCCGGACGATCACCGCCCCGTCGGCGACCCGCAGCGCGGTGTAGCCAATGCTGGGCGTCTGGCCGCGCAGGACGTCGCGCACGTCGTCGCGCACCGTCTCCAGCCGGTCGAGATAGACCTCCTCGACATCCAGTTCGAGCAGCAGGTGCGCGCCCCCCTGCAGGTCGAGGCCGAGACGCACCTGATCGTTCGGCACCACGTCGGGAAGGCCGTCGAGAACCGACCGCGGCAGGACGTTCGGCAAGGCGAAGATCAGGCCCGCGAGGCAGACCGCGAGGATCGCGATGATCTTCCAGCGTGCAAAATAGAGCATGGACTAACGGCTCGACCCTGTTCGAGGAAAGCGCACAGGCATGTGGCTAGAATGCACCCGCCGCACAAGCACGGGGATTACTTTTCCGCCGGCTCCCCCTTGGAGACCACGTCGGCGATCGTCGAGCGCACGATCCGCACCCGCACGCCATCGGCAAGCTCCACCTCAAGCTCGCCCTCGTCCACGACCTTCGTCACCTTGGCGAGGATACCGCCGCCGGTCACGATCTTGTCGCCGCGGCGCACCGCCTCGATCTTTGCGCGATGCTCCTTCATCCGCTTCTGCTGCGGACGGATGAGCAGGAAATAGAAGATCGCGATGATCGCGATGATGAAGGGAAGCTGAAGGAGAAAGGCGTCTGCTCCGCCCCCACCAGCGGCCTGGGCATATGCCGGCGTCACGAACATCAGGGAAACCCTCGGATCAAGGTTGGTCTGGCGGCGCGCCAAACACGGCAGACCTGCCGCCGATACGGACCCGCCGCAAAGTCAGCGGACTATACCGGGCAACCCCAGGATTGCAAGGGATGCAAGGCGGTTCGCGGGTCCTGCGCAACCCGGGGCACTTGCGCGCCACCGCACCGGGTCCTAAACGGGAACCGACGAAAAGACGAGAGCCCCCGCGCGAAGGAGTGCCCGCCCCGATGACCATGGCCGACCTGTCTGCCGCCGACCTTGCCCGCATCGCCGACGCGCTGGAGCGGCTGGCCCCGCCCGCCCCGCCCGTCGTGGACCTCGCTGCGGCCGACGCCTTCGTCTGGCACTCCGCGCCCGACTGGCTCGAACCCGTGGAGAAGGTGAACCGGGTCGATATGTCGCTGCTCCACGGCATCGACCGGATGCGGGACGCACTGTTCGACAACACCCAGCGCTTCGCCGACGGGTTTCCTGCGAACAACGCGCTCCTGTGGGGGGCGCGGGGCATGGGGAAAAGCTCGCTCGTCAAGGCGATCCATGCAGAGCTTCTGCGCGAGCGCCCGGGCCGCCTCGTCCTTGTCGAGATTCACCGCGAGGATCTCGTCAGCCTGCCCCGCCTGATGAAGGCGATCCGCAACCTCGACCGCCGCTTCATCGTGTTCTGCGACGACCTGTCGTTCGATTCCGACGACACGACCTACAAGTCGCTGAAAGCCGCACTCGACGGCGGGATCGAGGGCCGGCCGGAGAACGTCGTGTTCTACGCGACCTCGAACCGGCGCCATCTGATGCCGCGCGACATGATGGAAAACGAGCGCTCGACCGCCATCAACCCGTCGGAAGCGGTGGAGGAGAAGGTGTCGCTGTCCGACCGCTTCGGCCTCTGGCTCGGCTTCCACAATTGCGGACAGGACGAGTTCCTGGCGATGATCGAGGGCTATATCGCCCACTACGGCATCGACGTGCCGCGCGAGACGTGGCAGCCGGACGCGCTGGAGTGGGCGATGACGCGGGGCGCACGCTCAGGCCGCGTCGCCTGGCAGTTCATTACCGACCTCGCGGGACGCACCGGCACCCGGCTCGGCTGAGCCGGGCGCCAGCGACATTTTTCAGCCGTTGCCGCGCGCCGCGCCGCCGCTCGCAACCGGGCGCTGCTCGAGGAAGGGCACGGGGTCGAGCGCGACCGTGCCCTTGCGGATCTCGAAGTGCACCTGCGGCTCGCTGACGCCGCCGGTCGTGCCCGCCAGCGCGACGACCTGCCCCTTGCGGACCGACTGGCCCTTCTGGACGAGCAGTTCCTTGGCGTGGGCATAGGCCGTGACGTATCCGCCCCCATGCGAGACGAGGACGAGGTTGCCGTATCCCGCAAGCTCGTTGCCGACATAGACGACGCGCCCGTCTTCCGCCGCGCGGATGCGCGTGCCCTCCGGCACTGCGATGTTAACGCCGTCGTTGCGGCGTCCGTCTGGCGTCGGGCCGAAGCCCGCTAGCACCGTTCCCTCGACCGGCCACGCGAAGGAGGGCGAGTCGCTGGCAGCCGGAGCATCGTTGCGCTCTGGGTAGGTGGGCGTCTGCTCGCGCGGCGCGACGGCGGCGACCTGCTGCTCCGCCGGGGCCGCACGCTCTACCGGCGCGACGGGCGCCGCGGGGCGCTGAGGCGCGGGGGCAGCGGCGGCACGCTCTTCCCGCGCGGCGGGCGCAGCCGGAGCCGGCACCGCTGCCGCGGGCTTCGCGCGCGGCGTGGC
>JAJLJT010000329.1:0-8216 GCA_033844555.1 Alphaproteobacteria bacterium
TGCCCGAAGCCGCGGATCTGCTGCGGCAGGCGGGCCAGCGCGACGGCGGTCGCATGGGTGCGGGCGTCGAGCGCGCCGAGGATGTCGGCGACCAGCTTCTCGTAGTCCCGGATAAGCTGCCGCTCCATCTTGCGCTCGGCCGTGCGGCCGAAGATGTCGAAGGGCGTGCCACGCAGACGCTTCATCTTCGCGAGCAGGCGGAAGGTGCGCATCATCGACGGGCCGTATTCGCGCTTCACAAGCCGCCCGTTGCCGTCGCGCTTCGCCATGATCGGCGGGGCGAGGTGGAACTTCAGCGCATAGTCGCCCTCGAACATGTCGGCGATGCGCGCCTCGAAGCTGCCGTCGGTATAGAGGCGCGCGACCTCGTACTCGTCCTTGTAGGCCATCAGCTTGAAGAGGCTGCGCGCGACCGCGTCGGTCAGCGCCTCGCCGAGGCCGAGCGCCTTCTCCTTCTCCCGCACCTTCGCGACCAGCGCCTCGTAGCGGCGGGCATAGCGGCGCGACTGGTAGCCGGTCAGGAACTCCGCGCGGCGGGCGATCACGTCGTCCAGCGTGCGGGCGATGGCCGTGCTTGCGCCCGCGGCCGGGGCGGGCGCTGCCAGCTTCTCCACCGCGGCGAGGTCGTGCGCGGCGCGGCGGCCCCACAGGAAGGCCTTGAGGTTCGCCTCGACCGCGACGCCGTTGAGGCGGATCGCCTCCTCGATGGAAGACCGCTTCAGCGCGATCAGCCCCTGCTGCCAGGCGAAGCCCAGCATGAACAGGTTGGTCGCGATGGAATCGCCCATCAGGCGCGTGGCGAGCGGGGTCGCGGGGACGAGATGCGTGCGGCCCTCGCCCAGCATGTCGCCCAGCTGCTTCTCGATCCGCGCGGTCGGAAGGTCGAAGTCGGCGTTCTGGGTGAAGGCGCCGGTCATCGTCTTCTGGGTGTTCACGACGGCCTGCGTGTGCCCCGGCTTCAGCGTGGCCTGAACGCCGGTCGAGCCTGCAACGACGATGTCGCAGCCGAGCAGCACGTCCGCACCGCCCGCGGCAACGCGGATCGCCTGGATCTCGTCGGCGCTCTCCGCCAGCCGGATGTGGGAGACGACAGCGCCGCCCTTCTGTGCAAGGCCCGCCATGTCGAGCACGCCGCAGCCCTTGCCTTCGAGGTGCGCCGCCATACCGACGAGCGCGCCGATGGTCACGACGCCGGTGCCGCCGATTCCGGTCACGACGATGGACTGGCGGCTATCGGCGGGCAGCGCCGGTTCGGGCAGCGTGGGGAAGCCGTCGGCGTCCGCCCCCGCGATGGCCTTGCCCTTCTTCAGCTTGCCGCCCTCGACGGTGACGAAGCTGGGGCAGAAGCCCTTGAGGCAGGAGAAGTCCTTGTTGCACGCGCTCTGGTCGATGGTGCGCTTGCGGCCGAACTCGGTCTCCAGCGGCGCGACGGCGACGCAGTTCGACTGCACGCCGCAATCGCCGCAGCCCTCGCATACGAGGTCGTTGATGACCACGCGCTTGTCCGGGTCCGGGAAGGTGCCGCGCTTGCGCCGGCGCCGCTTCTCCGCCGCGCAGGTCTGATCGTAGACGAGCACGGTCACGCCCGGGATGTCGCGCAGCGACGTCTGCACGGCGTCGAGGTCGTCGCGCCCGCTGATGTCGACCTCGGCCGGGAAGAAGCCTTTGGGGTACTTGTGCGGCTCGTCCGAGACGACGCGCACGCGCTTCGCCCCCTCCGCCAGCACCTGTCGCACGATCATGTCGACCGTCAGCCCGCCGTCGTTCGGCTGGCCGCCGGTCATGGCGACCGCATCGTTGTAGAGGATCTTGTAGGTGACGTTCACGCCCGCGGCGACCGCGGCGCGCAGCGCCATGATGCCGGAGTGGTTGTAGGTGCCGTCGCCCAGGTTCTGGAACACGTGGGCAGTCTTCGAGAACGGCGCCTCGCCGATCCAGTTCGCGCCCTCGCCGCCCATCTGGGTGTAGCCGATGGTGTTCCGCTCCGGCATCAGCTGGACCATCCAGTGGCAGCCGATCCCGGCATAGGCGCGGCTGCCCTCCGGCACCTTGGTCGAGGAGTTGTGCGGGCAACCGGCGCAGAAATAGGGTGTGCGCGTCGCGATCTCCGCGATGCCCGTGCGTGCCGCCTCCGCCTTCCGGATCTCGTCCGCGCGGGCGCGGATCGCCGCGTCGTCGGCGTATTCGAGCACCCGGTCGGCGATGGCGAGCGCCACCATGTTCGGGTTGAGCGCATCCTTTGCGGGCAGCAGGACGCGGCCTTCCTCGTCCTGCTTGCCGACGACCTGCGGCGCGCCGGTGCGGCCGTAGAGCGCGTCCTTCAGCTGCCATTCGATGAGGGAGCGCTTCTCCTCCACGACGATCAGCTTGTCGAGGCCGAGCGCGAACTCCCGCACGCCCTCCGGCTCCAGCGGCCAGGGCATCGCCACCTTGTAGAGCGCGATGCCGAGGTTCGCGGCCTTCACCTCGTCGATGCCGAGATCGTCGAGCGCCTGGCGCACGTCGAGATAGGACTTGCCGGCCGTGACGATGCCGAGCCGCGGCGTCGCCCCGCCCTTGAAGACCGTCTTGTCGAGCCGGTTCGCCCGTGCGAAGGCACGCACAGCGGGCAGGCGGTAGTCGTGCAGCCGCGCCTCCTGCTCGATCGGCATCTCGAATGCCTCGATGTGCAGGCCGTTCGCAGGCTGATCCACCTCCGGGTAGACGAGGTTCAGCCGCTCGGCATGCACCTCTATGCTCGCCGTCGCGTCGACCGTGTCCTTGACCAGCTTGAGACCCGCCCAGGTGCCCGCGAAGCGCGACAGCGCCCAGCCGATCAGGCCGTAGTCCACGATCTCCTGCACGCCGCAGGGGTAGAGGATCGGGATCATCGCGTCGACCAGCGCATAGTCGGACTGGTGCGCGGTCGTGGAGCTTTCGCAGGTGTGATCGTCGCCCATCAGCACCAGAACGCCGCCATGCGGCGCGGTGCCGGCGAGGTTGCCGTGGCGCAGCACGTCGCCGGAACGGTCCACGCCCGGGCCCTTGCCGTACCACATGGCATAGACGCCGTCGTACCTGTTCTCGCCGCGCAGGTGCGCCTGCTGCGTGCCCCAGCAGGCGGTGGCGGCCAGGTCCTCGTTGATCGCCGGCTGGAAGACGACCTCGGCGTCCTTCAGCCAGGATTTCGCCTTCCACATCTGCTGATCGACGGCGCCGAGCGGGGAGCCGCGATAGCCCGTGACATAGCCCGCGGTGTTGAGGCCGGCCGCCTTGTCGCGCGCCTTCTGCATCAGCGCCAGGCGGACGATGGCCTGCGTCCCGGTCACGAAGATCCGATCCTTCGTGACGTCGAACTTGTCGTCGAGAGAGACGGTCTCAGGCGCGCTCATGCTTCATGCTCCCTGTCCGCGTGCGCGCCGGCTGAACGCGGGCATTGTTGGTCTTGTCCCGCAGCGCGCGCACCGAAGGCGAACTGTATCCTCACTGAACCTAGGGTCGGTCCAGCCGAAAAAAATGTCAATAGTGCTGACCTAAATTCAGGGGCCGTTCGTGCCCTGGAGACGGGGAGGGGCGGAAGCCCGGAAGACCTCCGCCCCTTGTGCCTCCGCGACGGTGCGCGGGCCGCTAGCCGAACAGCGCCCTGGGCAGCCAGGTGGCGATCTCGGGGAACATCACCAGCAGGACCAGCATGGTCAGCTGGATCAGGATGAACGGAATCACCCCCTTGTAGATGTCGCCGGTGCGCACGCCCGCGGGCGCCGCGCCGCGCAGGTAGAACAGGGCGAAGCCGAACGGCGGCGTCAGGAACGACGTCTGCAGGTTGATCGCGAACATCACGCCCAGCCAGACCGGGTCGGAGAACGGATAGACGTCCATCTTGAACAGGATCACCGAGACGATCGGCACGACGATGAAGATGATCTCGATGAAGTCCAGGATGAAGCCCAGCAGGAACATCACCAGCATCACGACGATCATCGCGCCGGCCGCGCCGCCGGGCATGTTCTCCAGGATGTGATGCACCGCCGCCTCGCCGCCGAAGCCGCGGAACACCAGGCTGAAGATTGCCGCGCCGAACAGGATGACGAACACCATGGCGGTCGTCTCCATCGTGGAATTGACCACCGTGCGCAGGATGCCCGTGCGCCACACGCGCAGCAGGCTGATGACGATGCCCCAGAGCAGCAGCAGACCCAGCAGGATGCAGATTCCGATGCCAATCCAGTCGGTGGCGACGTACTCCTGTTTGGTAATGCGCACGTCCATGACCTGCGAGATCACCAGCATGCCGATCAGGCTGAGGCCGGCGAAATAGATCGGCCAGCCGTGCCGTTCGTCGAGGCGGACACCGGCCAGCAGAGTCGCGCCGATCGCGCCGACGCCGGCGGCCTCGGTCGGCGTCGCGATCCCGGCCAGGATCGAGCCCAGCACAGCCACGATGAGAATGATCGGCGGCACAAGACTGTGGCCCAGCGAGCGCAGCAGATCCGCCTTGCTCATCTCCTGCTCGAGCGGCGGCAGCGCCGGACTGCTCGACGGGCGGATGATTGCGATGAACGCCTGGTAGGAGATGTACATGCCGACGAGCAGCAGACCCGGGATCAGGGAGCCTGCGAACAGGTCGCCGACCGAGACGGGCTGCGGCGAGAAATCGCCGATCGACATCCGCGCCTGCTGATAGACCGAGGAGAGCTGGTCGCCCAGCAGAACCAGCACGATCGACGGCGGAATGATCTGGCCCAGCGTGCCGGCGGCGCAGATCGAGCCTGTCGCAAGCTTCGGATCGTAGCCGTTCTTCAGCATGGTCGGCAGCGACAACAGCGTCATCGTCACCACCGTCGCGCCCACGATGCCCGTGGAGGCCGCGAGCAGCGCGCCGACGATCGAGACCGAGATGCCGAGGCCGCCGCGCAGCGTGCCGAACATCCGGCCCATGGATTCCAGCATCTCTTCGGCGACGCGCGACCGCTCCAGCATCACGCCCATGAAGACGAACATGGGCACGGCCATGAGCAGTTCGTTCTGCAGCGTGCCGTTGAGCCGCTGCGCCACCGCCTGCAGGAAGGAGAAGCTGAAGATGCCGAAGACCTCGCCGATCATCGCGAAGATGATCGAGACGCCGGCCAGGGTGAAGGCCACCGGGAAGCCCAGCAGAAGCCCCCCGATGAGGCAGAGGATCAGTGCGACATTGAGGAAATCGCCGGCGATCATTGCACCGCTCCCTCCTTGCGGGCGGCGGGGCTCAGGTGCGTGTCGAGCCGGCCGGTGAGCACGAGAGCCGCGCGCGCCGCCATCGACAGGCCCTGCAGGAGAACCAGGGTAGCGAAGGCCACGGGCAGCGATTTCAGCAGGAAGACGGCCTGGATGCCGCTCGTTTCCTTGGATCCCTCGAGAATCGACCAGGACTGGATGGCGATCGGCAGCGACACGTCGATGATGAGCACGGCCATGGGCACGAGGAAGAACAGCGCGCCGAACAGGTCGGTCATCGCCTTGCCGCGCATGGTGCGGGCGGAATAGAAGATGTCGACCCGCACATGCCCGCCGCGCAGCAGCACCGCTGCCGCGCCCAGCATGAAGCCTGCCGCGTGCAGGTAGACGATGCTCTCCTGCATCGCCACGTGGCCGTAGCCGAACACGTAGCGCAGGAGCACGACGAGAAACTGCAAGAGCACCATCGGCAGCGCCAGCCACGCCACCGTTGCGCCGATCGTCTCGTTCAGACGGTCGATCGTGCGCGCGAACCCTTCGAGAAAGGACATTGAACCGGCTCCCTGCCAAGCTGCCGCGGGGGTCTCTTGCGGCCCCTCTGCTTCTTGATCTTGCCGATGCGGGGCGGCCTCGCCGCCCGGCGACCCGTGTACGCGAGAACGTCCGGAAACCGCGCCCGGTTAGTCAGATGCCCGCGCCACGGGTGTGTGACGCGGGCATCCGCCTTGGGGCCTGGCCCCGGTCTTACATGTCCATCGCCTTGTCGCGAAGGTTCGCGTAGGGCTGGTCGGAAAGCTGCGTCCAGCCGCGCAGCGACTTGTAGGCCGCCTCGTAGCTCTCGAACATCTTCTTGGTGATCGGGTCACCCTCGGCCGACTCCGCGACAACCTCCTGGGCCGTCTTGAAGAATGCCGTGAAGAGTTCGTCGGAGAACTTCCGCAGCTGCACGCCGTGCTTGTTGATCAGCTCGTCGAGCGCGCGGCCGTTGTTGGCGTTGAACTCCGCCAGCGAGTAGTTGTTCTCAGCCATGCACACGGCCTCGACAACGGCCTTGTCGCTGTCGGACAGGCTGTCCCACACGCCCTTGTTCATGCCCACGCCCAGGGTCGGCCCCGGCTCGTGGAAGCCCGGGTAGTAGTAGTACTTCACGACCTTGTAGAAGCCGAAGGCCAGGTCGTTCCACGGCCCCACCCACTCGGTCGCGTCGATGGCGCCCGATTGCAGCGACGGGAAGATCTCGCCGCCCGGCAGGTTGACCGCGGTCGCGCCGAGGCGCCGCATGACCTCGCCCCCGAAGCCCGGCATCCGGATCTTCAGGCCCTTGAGGTCTTCGAGCGTGTTGATTTCCTTCGCGAACCAGCCGCCCATCTGCGAGCCGGTGTTGCCGGCCGAGAAGTGCTTCATGTTGAACTGCTCGCCCAGCTCGTCGCGGATCTGGGAGCCGCCCATGTGGTGCATCCAGGCGTCCATTTCCGCCGGCAGCAGGCCGCTGGGGACCGTGCAGCAGAAGTTGTAGGCCTTGGACTTGCCCTGCCAGTAATAATCGGCGGCATGGTACATGTCGGCCGCGCCGGACTGCACCGCGTCATGGCTCTCGAACGGCGGAACCAGCTCGCCGGCCGCATAGAGCGTGACCTTGATGCGGCCGTCGGTGGCCTTGGTGATGTTGTCGGCGACGCGCTGCGCGCCGGTGCCGAGGCCGGGGAAGTTTTTCGGCCAGGTGGTGACCATCTTGAGTTCGCGCATGCCCTGCGCGATCGCGGGGGCGGCGAACGTCGTGGCTGCTGCTGCAGCCGTCGCGACGCCGGCGCCCTTGATGAATGAACGACGATCCATGGTACTGTGTTTCCTCCACTTTTCCCTGTCGGTGCAAGCCACCAGTCAGCGATCAGGCCTTCGGTCTTGTTCGTGGTTGGCAGCCTGCTTGACAGCCAGCCTATCTCCGATCCCCACGCCAAAATCAAGGAGATTTCATGTAGAGCGGCCCCTGCTATAGGTCGCGCGGGCCGTTTCGCACTTGTCTTGCGGCGGCGGTTTCGTACTTGTGAAGGCACTTCCTGAACTCTGGATCGGGCGGAGCTTGGCTGCAGTGGCATTGGGACGGCTTGCCGACGACGCGCTGGACGTGCTGTCGCGGATCGAAACGGGCGGATTGTTCGAGCGGACGCTGCGCATCGGCGTGACCGGGCTGTCGCGGTCGGGCAAGACGGTGTTCGTGACCTCGCTCGTCCATAACCTGTTGCAACGCGCGCGGCTGCAGCAATTGCGGCTCGTGGCGGAAGGCCGGTTCGAGGTCGCGATCCTGCGTCCGCAACCGGATCCGGACATCGCCCGCTTCGCGTTCGAGGCACACCGCGACGCGCTGCTGGGCGCCGATCCGCACTGGCCGGAGGGCACGCGCCGGATCAGCCAGCTGCGGCTCTCGATCCGTTACCGCCCGACGGGGCTGCTGGCCCGTGTGGCGGGCGGCAGTTCGGTGCTGAACCTCGACATCGTCGATTATCCCGGCGAATGGCTGCTCGACCTTCCGCTCCTGCGGCTCTCCTTCGCCGACTGGTCGGCGAAGGTGCTGGAGCAGGCGGAGCGGGGCGCGCGGACAAAGCTTTCCGCCGACTGGCGCGCGGCGCTGGCCGGGACGGACCCGGACGCGCCCGCCGACGAGGAGACGGCGCAGCGGCTGGCCGGTCTCTTTACCGCCTATCTGCGGGCCGCGCGCGGGTCGCAGGCGAATCTCTCGGAGCTGTCGCCCGGCCGCTTTCTCCTGCCCGGCGAGATGGAGGGAAGCCCCGCGCTGACCTTCTGCCCGCTGCCGCCCGCCGGGGGGCCGGGCAGGCGCGGCAGCCTGCGCGCCGCGATGGAGGACCGCTACCGCGCCTATGTCCGGCACGTCGTTCAGCCCTTCTACTCGAAGCATTTCGCCCGGCTCGACCGGCAGATCGTGCTGATGGACCTGATGAGCGCGCTCAACGCGGGCGAGGAGGCGTGGCGCGATCTCGAGACCGCGATGGACGACATCATGGAGA
>JAJLJT010000330.1:0-7891 GCA_033844555.1 Alphaproteobacteria bacterium
GGCGGCGGCGGGCGCGGCATCCGCATCGCCGAGACGCCGGAGGATCTGCGCCGCCTCGCCCCGCAGGCGCGGGCGGAGGCGCAGGCGGCCTTCGGCGACGGCGGTCTTTACCTGGAGCGCGTCATCCGCGACGCCCGCCACATCGAGGTTCAGATCCTGGGCGACGGCACGCGCGCGGTGCATTGCTACGAGCGCGAGTGCTCGCTTCAGCGCCGCCGCCAGAAGGTCTGGGAAGAGGCACCCGCCGCCTGCCTCGACGCGGACACGCGGGAGACGCTGTGCGCCTCCGCCGTGCGGCTCGCCGAGGCGGTGAACTACCGCGGCGCGGGCACGCTCGAATACCTCTACGACGCGAAAACGGGGGAGTTCTTCTTCATCGAGATGAACACCCGCATCCAGGTCGAGCATCCGGTGACCGAGATGGTGACCGGCATCGACCTCGTCGCCGAGATGATCCGCGTCGCGGGCGGCGAACCCCTGTCGATGCAGCAGGAGGACATCCGTCTTGACGGCCACGCAATCGAGGTGCGGATCAACGCCGAGGATCCGGCCAACAACTTCCTGCCCTTCCCGGGCCTGATCGGGAAGCTGGAGGTGCCGGACGGCGACGGCGTCCGCTTCGACGCGATGATCTACGAGGGCTACCAGATCCCGCCCTTCTACGACTCGCTGCTCGGCAAGCTGATCGTCCATGCGCCGACGCGCGAAGCCGCCATCGCGAAGATGGCCGAGACGCTCGCACGCCTGAAGATCGAGGGCGCCAAGACCACCATCCCGCTCCATGCCGCGCTCGCCGCCGACCCGGCGGTGCGGGCGGGGGAGTTCCACACGCAGTTCCTCGAGCCCTGGCTCGAGACCAACCCCCTGACCGCCGACTAGGAGGTTTGCGATGAAGACACGCTATTCATTCGGAGGCGACGAGCACATCTTCGTCGAGATGGACGAGGAGATGTCGCTCGACGCCTTCTTCAAGAGCCTCTCCATGACCAATGCGGTCCGGGCCGCCGAGATCGACGGCGTGACAGAGATCTGCCCGGCGAACGCCAGCTTCCAGGTCAAGTTCGACCCGGACCGGATCAAGCCGGACGACATGCTGGCCGAACTGAAGGCGCTGGAGCACACGGCCGAAAGCGCGGAGAAGAAGCTCAAGACCCGCATCATCGACTTCCCCGTCTTCTACCGCGACCCCTGGACGCACGAGACGCTGATGCGCTTCCGCGACCGGCACCAGGACCCGAACGGGACCGACCTCGACTATGCCGCGCGGATCAACGGCTTCGACACGGTGGAGGACTTCATCACCGCCCACCATTCCCAGCCGTGGTTCGTCTCCATGGTGGGCTTCGTCGCGGGCCTGCCCTTCCTCTACCAGCTGGTCGACCGGTCGCGGCAGCTCGAGGTGCCGAAATATGTGCGCCCCCGCACCGACACGCCCAAGCAGACGGTCGGCTACGGCGGCTGCTTCTCCTGCGTCTATTCGGTGCGCGGCGCCGGCGGCTACCAGATGTTCGGCATCACGCCGATGACCATCTTCGACCCGAAGCAGGAAACGAATTACCTGCGCGACTTCATGGTCTTCCACAACCCGGGCGACATCGTGAAGTTCCGCCCCATCGACCGCGCGGAATACGACCAGACGCTCGCCGACGTGCAGGCCAACCGCTACACGCCGAAGATCGCGGAGGTCGACTTCGACCTCGACGCCTTCAACGCGGACATGGACGGCTTCAACGCCAAGCTGATGGGGGCCCTCAATGACGTTTAAGGTTCTCAATCCCGGACTGCTGACCACCATCCAGGACCTCGGCCGCCCCGGCTATTTCCACCTCGGCATTCCGATCGGCGGGGCGATGGACCGGCTGGCGCTCCGGGCCGCCAACCTGCTGGTCGGCAACGACCAGGGCGCGGCCGCGCTCGAAAGCGTGTTCATGGGTCCGCAGCTGGAGTTCGAGAAGGATGCAACCGTCGCCGTTACCGGCGCGGACCTACCGGCCCGCGTCGACGGCGTGGAGAAGGAGCCGTGGACCGCGTTCAAGGTGAAGGCAGGCCAGGTCCTGACCTTCGACTATCTGCGGGCCGGCGCGCGGGCCTATATCGCGGTCTCCGGCGGCATCACGACGCCGGAATACCTCGGCAGCCGCTCGACCTATGCGATCGGGGCGCTCGGCGGGCTCGACGGGCGCGCGCTCGCCACCGGCGACATGGTGCCCTTCGGCGGGGACACGGGCGTAAAGGAAGGCCGCAGCGTGCCGGAGAAGCTGCGCCGCATGCCGGGCAACCCGGCCGAACTGCGGGTGCTTCCGGGCCTCTACTGGCGCCTCATCACCGAGCAGGCGGGCCGCAACTTCTTCGACGACGAGTGGAAGGTCGCGCCCGAGGCCGACCGCATGGGCGTACGCTTCCGCGGCGGCCGCCCGCTGACCTTCAACGAGCGCGAGCAGCCCTTCGGCGCGGGCTCCGACCCGTCGAACATCGTGGACGGCTGCTACTCCTACGGCTCGATCCAGGTGCCGGGCGGCACCGAACCCATCGTCCTGCACCGCGACGCGGTGTCGGGCGGCGGCTATTTCACGCTGGGCGCGATCATCTCCGCCGACATGGACCTGATCGGACAACTCCAGCCGCATACCCCCACCCGGTTCGTGAAGGTGGACATGGACCAGGCGCTGGCGGCCCGGGCCGACCGGCGCGCGCTGAAGGCGAAGATCGAGGAGACCCTCGCCTGACGGTCCCAACGACAACAACCCAACGAGACACTGACAGCGGAGAGAGAAGATGAAGCATCTGACACTTGCACTGGCGATGGGGGTGGCCATGACCGGCGCTGCCCATGCGCAGGACTGGTTCCCCTATGAGGCCGAGCAGGTCACCCCCGCCTTCGCCGCCGACGGCAAGGTCGAGAAGATCTCCTACGTGCCGCTCGAGAAGGCTTCCAAGGCCTGGGACATCTGCGTGTCCTTCCCGCACATGAAGGACGCCTACTGGCTGGGCGTGGACTATGGCGTGGTCGAGGAAGCCCGCCGCCTGGGCGTCAAGCTGCGCGTCCTTGAGGCCGGCGGCTACACCGAGCTTGCCAACCAGATCAGCCAGATCGAGGACTGCGTCGCAGGCGGCGCGCAGGCGGTCATCATCGGCGCCATCTCCTATGACGGCCTGAACAACCTCGTCAGCGAACTGAAGAAGCAGGGCGTGCCCGTGATCGACGTGATCAACGGCATGTCCTCGCCCGACCTCGCGGCGAAGTCGCTCGTCTCCTTCAAGACGATGGGCGCCGAAGCGGGCCGTTATCTCGCCGCCAAGCATCCGGCGGGATCCGAGACGGTCAAGGTCGGCTGGTTCCCCGGCCCGGCAGGCGCGGGCTGGGTGGAAGCCGCGCACCAGGGCTTCATGGAGGCCGTGAAGGGCTCCGCCGTGGAAGTGCTGGAGCCGCGCTACGGCGACACCGGCAAGGAAGCCCAGCTGCGCCTCGTCGAGGACGTGCTGCAGGCGAGCCCCGACGTGCGCTACATCGCGGGCACGGCGGTGACGGCGGAAGCCGCCCAGGGCCTGATCCGCGAGCGCGGCCTCGTCGGCAAGGTGGACCTCATCTCCTTCTACATGACGCCCGGCGTCTATGAGGGGATCAACCGCAAGTTCATCCTCGCCGCGCCAGCCGACTCGATGGTCATCCAGGGCCGCATCGCGGTCGACCAGGCGGTCCGCATCCTCGAGGGCAAGGACTATGTGAAGCACGTCGGTCCGAAGATCTTCGTCGTCGACCAGGACAACGTCTCCTCGGTCGAGCGCACGAATATCCTGCCGCCGGCGGGCTTCAGCCCGGTCTTCTCGGTCGAGTAGGACCCGCTCGATACCGCTGCCGGGCGCCCCCTTTAGGGACGCGCGCCCGGCAGCCCCTTTCCTGATACACTCACTCCCGGCGAGAGAAGCGGCAGCGAGGCACGAGCCCGGCCATGCCCGAACGCGACACCCTTATCGAGACCCGCGCGCTCACCAAGCGCTACCCCGGCGTGGTCGCGCTGAACGCGGTCGACTTCGACCTGAAGGCGGGCGAGGTGCACGTGCTCTTCGGCGAGAACGGCGCGGGCAAGTCGACGCTGATCTCCATGCTGGCGGGCGCGACGCCGCCCACCTCGGGCACGATCCGGGTCGAGGGCGCCGAGGTTGCCTTCCAGTCGGTCGCCGATGCCCGGGCGCGCGGCATCTCCGCGGTGTTCCAGGAATTCTCGCTGGTCCCGACCATGACGGTCGCGGAGAACATCTTCCTCGGCGACGAGCCGAAGCGCGGCCCCTTCACCGACCGGCGCGGCATGGTGCGCCGCGCGCGCGACCTGTTCGCCGAGCTCGAATTCGACATCGACCCCACCATGATGGTCGCGCTGCTGAGCCGCGCCCAGCAGCAGATGGTCGAGATCGCCAAGGCCTTTCATGCCGACGTCTCCATCCTCATCCTCGACGAGCCGACGGCTTCCCTGACCGACCGCGAGGTCGAGCACCTTTTCAAGGTGGTCGCCCGGATGAAGGCGCGCGGCGTGGGCGTCATCTACATCTCGCACCGCATCCAGGAGTTCGAGCGCATCGCCGACCGCATCACCGTGCTGCGCGACGGCGCGAAGATCGGCACCGTCGCCATGGCGGAAACGACCGAGGCCCAGCTGATCGAGATGATGGCGGGGCGCGCGATCTCCGAGATCTATCCGCAGATCGCGGCAGCGCCCGGCGACCCGGTACTGGAAGTGCGCGGGCTGAAGGCGTGGGGCGTCAAGGGCGTCGATTTTGAGGTTCGCCCCGGCGAGGTCCTGGGCATCGCGGGCCTCGTCGGGTCGGGCAAGTCGCGCTGCTTCCGCGCGCTGATGGGATTGCTGCCGGTGCAGGGCGGCACGGTCGCGCTGCGCGGCGCGGACGTCACCGGCGCGCCAACGCGCAAGATGATGGACGCCGGCGTCTACTACCTGCCGCCCGACCGAAAGACCGAGGGGCTGCAACTGACCTTCACTTCGCGCGACAACCTCGCGCAGGGCATCATGATCGGTAAGGAGACGCGCTTCGGTCTGCTTCCCTGGAAGGAGATGTACGCCGAAGCCGACGCCGTCGCCGAGCAGGTGGAGCTTCCCCCCGCCTACCGCGACCGGCTCGTCGCGCAGCTGTCCGGCGGCAACCAGCAGAAGACGCTGTTCGGGCGCGGACTCGGCAAGGACTACGACGTCTACATCCTCGACGAGCCGACGGTGGGCGTCGACATGGGCGCGCGCGCGGCGATCTACCGCCTCGTGCAGCGCCTCGCCGAGGCGGGCAAGGCCGTGGTGGTGATCTCATCGGACCTGCCCGAGGCGATGAACCTCGCCCACCGCCTCCTCGTCTTCTCGCACGGGCGCATCACGGCCGAACTGCCCAAGGCCGAGATCAGCGAAGCCGCCGTGCTCGCACATTTCTTCGAAGGGTGACCCGCACATGACGGACCAAGCCACGACCGAGGCCGAAACCGCTTCGCAGAAAACGCCGCTCGGAATGCTGCGCGCGGTATTCATCCGGCTGGGCGTTCTGCCCTTTTTCCTGCTGGGCGCGCTGCTGATCTTCTCCGGCGTCTCCGACCGGTTCCTGACGGTGGACAACCTGACCAACGTCTTTCGCCAGTCGGTCTACCTGATCCTCGTGTCGCTGGGGCAGATGCTGGTGCTGATCACGGGCGGCTTCGACCTGTCGGTGGGGGCGGTCGTGGCGCTGACCTCCGTCGTCTCGGCCATGGGCATGGTGGCGGCGGCGGCGATCTTTCCCGACGCGGTGTGGCTCGCCATCGCGCTCGGTGCGCTGGGCGGTCTCGCGGCGGCGGCTGTGGTGGGCCTCGTCAACGGCGTGGGCGTATCGGTATTCGGCGTCTCGCCCTTCATCATGACGCTGGGGGTCAGCTCGGTCGCAGCCGGCATCTCGCTGTTCCTCACCGGCGGTGTGCCGGTGTCCGGCATTCCCTACGAGTTCGGCAACTTCTTCGGCTTCGGCAGGGTCTGGGGCGTGCCTGTGCCCGTTCTGGTGGCGATCCTCACCATCGCGATCATGTGGGTCTTCATGGCCCGGATGCGGACCGGCGCGCACATCTATGCGGTCGGCGGCAATCCGAAGGCCGCGCTGCTGTCGGCCATCAACACCCGCCGCACGCTGATCGTCGCCTATGGCATCTGCGCGCTGATTGCCTCGCTCACGGGCCTGCTGCTGACCGCGCGCGTCGAATCGGGCGAGGCGAACCTCGGCGGCACGATCGCGCTGGAATCGATCGCGGCCTGTGTGATCGCGGGCGTTTCGCTGCGCGGCGGCATCGGCCGGGTGGAGAACGTGGTGCTCGGCGCGTTCTTCATCGTGCTGGCGCAGAACGGGATGAACCTTGCGCAGGTCAGTTCCTACATGCAGATGGTATTGCTCGGAGGGCTGCTGATTCTGGCAGTCGTCTTCGACCAGATCCGCTATCGCATGATGATGGGAAGGGCGTGAGCGCAACCGATGGCATCCACCTGACAGACGTCAGCGTTGTTCGGGGCGGGCGCGCCATCCTCGACGGCATCTCGCTCGGCGTGACCGAGCGGCGGGTGGCGCTGGTCGGCCGCAACGGATCGGGAAAGTCCACGCTCGCCCGGGTCATCAAGGGCCTGATCCGCCCGGATGCGGGCACCGTGCGGCTCTATGGCATCGATCCTGCGAAGCGCGACTTCGGTTCGCTGTCGGTCGCGGGCTTCCTGTTCCAGAACTCCGACCACCAGATCCTCTGCCCGACCGTGCTGGAGGAGATCGCCTTCGGCCTGACCGAAAACGGCGTGCCCCAGGCCGAGGCGGAGCGGACGACCCTCGCGCTGATGGAGGCGCATGGCATCGCGGACTGGCGTGACCGCGCGGTCTCCACGCTCTCGGAGGGGCAGCGCCGGCTCGTCTGCCTGCTCGCGGTTCTGGTGATGGAGCCGCGCGTGCTGCTGCTGGACGAGCCTTACACGGGCCTCGACATCCCGACGCGGATCAGGCTCGATGGGTTCATCGCGCAATTGCCGCAGCAGACAATCATGATCAGCCACGACCCCGACACCGTGGAGACCTTCGACCGCGTCCTCTGGATCGACGCGGGCCGCGTCCGCGCGGACGGGGTGCCGGCGGACGTGCTGCCGGCCTTCCTCGCGGCAATGCAGGCGGAAGGACAGGCGGACAGCGCATGGTCGGCGTGACGATCCGCGCGCGCTGGCTGCGCGCCCTGCCCGCGGGCGTGAAGCTTGCCGCGCTCGCGCTCACGAGCGTCGCGCTCTTCCTCGTGACCGACCCGCTCGTGCTCGGCGCGCTTCTCGCGGGCGTTCTGGCGCTGCTGGCGGGCGTCGGCGCGCTCGGCCTTCTACGCACGCTGAAGCCCATCGGGATCATGCTCGCGCTCGCCTTTCTCGCACACGGGCTTCTGGGCGACTGGATGCTCGGCCTTGCCGTCTGCCTGCGCATCGGCATCCTCGTGCTGCTGGCGACGCTCGTCTCCGCATCGACCGCGCTATCGCAGATGCTGGCGGTTCTCGACCGGCTGCTTGCGCCGCTGCGCTGGGCGGGCATTCCCACGCGGCCCATCGCCGTCGCCATCACCATGACATTGCGATTTGCGCCGATGCTGGCGGAACGGTGGCGGATGCTGACGCTCGCCTGGCGCGCCCGCTCGCCCCGCCGCCCGACATGGCGGCTCGTCACCCCCTTCATCCTGTCCGCCCTCGACGATGCGGACCATGCCGCGCTGGCGCTCGCCGCGCGCGGCGGCTTCGACCGGAGATAGAGACATGGAAACCACCGTCGCCCGCGTCGCGCTGTTCGCGGCCCTCATTGCAGCACTCGGCCTCATCCCGCAGATCGTCATCCCCTTCGCGGGCGGCGTGCCGGTCACGGC
>JAJLJT010000331.1:0-1736 GCA_033844555.1 Alphaproteobacteria bacterium
CCTGCCGGATCGCTCCGTTGGCGACAGAGGGGCCGGACTGTCGTAGCCTTGATCGTTCAGGGATCGGCGGCAGGAGGGAGGCGCGTGGGGGGATCGTCTGCAGGCGTGCCAATCCCACCCGCGATGACGTGCATTCGCGGCAAGGACGCGCTCACCGCGTATGCGCTCTTTTATCGTGACCCGATCCGTTGCATGGAGCATCTGTACCGGCGCTTCGGACCTGCCTGCCGTATCGATCCGCCGTTCGGCCGGCGTGGCAAGGGACGCCCGGCATTCTTCCTGGTCGGCGAGCACTCCAACCGCGAAGTCCTGGTTGGAGATACCGCGTTGCGGCCAACGGGCATCTGGCCCGTTCCCGCGCCGCCCGGAACCGCACAGGCAAATCTGCGCAACAACTACCTGACCTCCCATGGCGCGGAGCATGGCGCATTTGCTGGCGCCGTCGCTCCACATACCAGCCGCACGCGGGTGCGCGCGCACGCAGCGCGGGTCCTCGATATTGCCCGCGCCCATATTGCAGGCTGGCCGGCGGGAGAGGTGTCCGACATGTTCGCCCTCGCCCAGCGCCTGACGCAGCATTATGCCTTCGCGCTGTTGTTCGGAGAGGAACATGCGACCCGTATCGCCACACTCGGCGCGCTGGTCGAGCGGCACCATTCGGCGAACTGGTCGATCGGCGCGCTTCTGCTCCGCTGGCCGGTATGGGGATTGCCGTACGCGCGCGTTCTCGCCCGCGCCGAAGCGTTGCAACGCTTCGTCCTGGAGTGGGCAGAGGAGCGGAAAGGGTGCCCCGCCGACACCGACCTGCGCGCCGCAATGCGCGCAGCGCGCGGGCCGGACGGCGCGCCGGTCGCGCCGCTGCGATGCGCGGCCCACCTCAGCGGACTGGCGCTGGCGTCCTACGAGACATCCGCCATCACGCTCACCTGGGCGATGCTCCTGCTCGCCCTGCATGCAGATGTCGCCAATGCGTTGGACGAGGAGATCAATGCAATTGGCCAGGTCGCCGAGGCCGACCTCGATCGCATCATGTCGCTGCCGCTGCTGGACGCGGTCATCAAGGAGACGATGCGCCTGCTCACCCCGGTTCCCTTTCTCGGCTTCCGTGCGGTCGTCGATCAGTCTCTTGCCGGGCAGGAGGTGCCCTCGGGATCGCTGGTGGTCATAAGCCCCCACCTGACGCACCGGCTTCCCGACATGTATCCTGAGCCTGACCGCTTCCTGCCGGAGCGCTGGGCGACGATCCGGCCGTCGACCTATGCCTACCTGCCGTTCAGCGGCGGGGCGCGGCGCTGCCCGAGCTACTGGTTCGCCATAAACAATCTCAAGATCACACTCGCGGTCGTGCTGTCCCGCTTCCGCCCCTCCTTTGCGCCGGGCTGTCGCGTCGACCGGTCCTACGCCGCCGTCATGCGGCCGCGGCGCGGGGTGCCGATGCGGCTCGATCCGAGAGAGAAGGCTGGTCCATCGGCGCCGATACGCGGCAGCCTGCTCGAGCTTCTGCAAGTCCCCAGGGCGTGACCTCCGCGGCTTGCGGGGTGCGGTCGTTTGTCCGTGAACCTCGATTCCTTCTCCGTCTTCCGCCCCTATCCCCGCCCGGAAAACCATCGCCAACTTCGTAGACGTCTGGCGCAGGCACATTCCGACACGGGTCCGATTCCGCCTTCTATTCGGGAAGGCCTGCGTTCATGGCGGCGCCTTTGGCCCGCTGGGCGACCGTGGGATCCTTGAACAGG
>JAJLJT010000332.1:0-5547 GCA_033844555.1 Alphaproteobacteria bacterium
TCTCTCGCGGGCGGCATCACGGCGGTGCGCGACTGCGGCGGCAAGGACTATATCGAGTTTGCGGTGCGCGACGCCTGCAACCGGCGGGAGCTTCTGGGTCCGACCATCCTCGCCGCGGGCCGCATGATCTGCATGACCGGCGGCCACGGCAACCGGCACGGGCGCGTCGCCGACGGCTGCGACGAGGTGGTGAAGGCGGTGCGCGAGCAGATCCACGCGGGCTGCGACCTCATCAAGATCATGGCGACGGGCGGCGTGATGACCCCCGGCGTGAACCCGGAGGACGCGCACTACACCGAAGAAGAGCTGCGCGCCGGCATCTCCGAAGGCCACCGCTTCCGCAAGCACGCTGCAAGCCATGCGCAGGGCGCCGCGGGCATCCTCAACGCCGTGCGCGCGGGCGTCGATTCCATCGAGCACGGCATCTTCCTCGACGACGAGGGGCTGGAGGCGATGCTGGAACGCGGCACCCGGCTCGTCCCGACGCTCGCCGCCGTCAACAACATCCTGCGCCACGCCAACGAGGGAATCCCGGCCTATGCGGTGGAGAAGTCGCGCCGCGTCGCCGAGCGCCACAAGCAGTCGATCGCCAATTTCTACAAGGCGGGCGGCAAGCTGGTGATGGGCACGGATGCGGGCACCCCCTTCAACCGGCACGGCGAGAACGCGCTGGAGCTTGCCTACATGACGGAGGTTGGCGTCGCGGCCAAGGACGCCATCGTCGCGGCGACCGAGAACGCGGCCGACCTCTTCGGCCTCGACGACCGCGGGCGGCTGGTGGAGGGTTCGGCGGCCGACCTGCTCGCGGTCAAGGGCGATCCTGTCGCCGACATCGCCATGGCGGCGGAGAAGGCGAACCATCTGCTTGTCGTGAAGAACGGCGTGACCGCGCACGTCGGCGCGGCGGCTGAGGGAACGATGGCACCGGCGCTCGCCGCGCTCTGACCGGCAGACGCCAGGGCGTTTCTCCACGCCCCCTTGGCCATTCGCGTCTTTGCCCCATCTTCTGACCCGGTCCGCCTTGTTGCGCACGCGGACCGGGGACAGGGGGAAGCCGTACATGCGCCGCCGACGCGCATATCCGGTGCGGCACCCCGCGCAACGGGGAGACGACACATGAAGCTTGCGCATCTGACCGGCATGCTTGCCGCCTGCGGCCTGCTGGCCGCCTCGGCGGGGCTCGCGGGCGCCGCGACCGTCAAGGTCACGCCGCTCGGCAGCCACGACGGCGAGTTCTGCGCCTTCGACCGCGCCATGATCTTCGAGGATCCGGACGGCACGCGCATCCTCTATGACGCGGGCCGCACGGTGGCGGGCGCGGACGACGCGCGCCTCGGCACAATCGACGCGATCCTTGTCAGCCACATGCACGGCGACCATGTGGGCGACCGCCACATCGCGGGCGCCGGCGCGGGCGAGTGCGGGCGGCCCGACGTCTCGACCGTCGTCGTGCCCAACACCAACACGGTCAACATCGCGCTCGCCAAGGGTGCGAAGATCGTGACCGGCAGCGAGATGCCATCCTTCTTCGCGGCCAAGCTGACGGAGCTGGGCGGCGATCCGAAGAATTCGCAGCTTGTGCGCTTCGGCGCCTCGCGCAAGGTTGGCGGCGTGACGATCACGACCGTGCCCGCGGTCCATTCCAACGGCATCAACGGCGCGATGATCGGCGGCATGCTGGGCGAGATGCTGAGCAAGGCGGGCCTCACCGCCTATGCCGGGCCGCCGACGGGCTATGTGCTGACCTTCTCCAACGGCCTCGTGGTTTATCTGTCGGGCGACACGGGGGTGACCGCCGAGCAGCGCACCGTCGTGTCGGAGCAGTACGGCGCGAAGCTGGTCGTGATGAACATCGGCGACACCTTCACCACGGGCCCGCGCGAGGCGGCGTTCGTCGTCAACGACCTCATCAAGCCCGCCGCGGTGATCCCCTCGCACGCCAACGAACCCGCGACCAAGGGCGGCGAGGTCGTGGCCGGAACCCGCACCGCGACCTTCCTCGCCGCGGTCGATGTGCCGGCCTACGTGCCGATCAGCGGGCGGACGATGGAGTTCGGGGCCGACGGCCTCTGCGCCGCGGGCTGCTGAGCCTTCAGCGCGCGGCGGGGCTTCCGGCCCGCTGCGCCGCGCGCACCTCGCGCTCCAGCGCGTCGAGAAAGCGGGAGCGGTCGGCCTTCGTGAACGGCCGGCCGCCCCCGCCCGCCCCCAGCGGGTTGGCCGCGCGCAGGTCCGCCATCAGGTCGCGCATCGCAAGCTGATGGCCGATGTTGGCTGCCGTGAACGCCTCCCCATTGTGGCGCAGCACGCGCGCGCCCGCCTCGATGCAGCGCGCCGCGAGCGGGATGTCGCCCGTCACGCAGACATCGCCGGGACCGATGCGCTCGGCAATCCACATGTCGGCGGCGTCGGGGCCGTCGGGCACGACGACCGTGTGGACCTTCGGGTCGGGGTTCGGGCGGATCCCGCCGTTCGAGACGACGAAGACCTCCAGCCCGTGCCGTTCGGCCACGCGGAAGGTCTCCTCCTTCACGGGGCAGGCGTCGGCGTCGATGTAGATGCGTGTCATGGGGGCCGGTCTAGCCGCGCGCGCGGATCGCGTCCAGCACCGGCAGCAGGTATGTGCGGAAACCTTCCGGGTTCTCGCTCATGGGGAAATGGCCCATGTCCTTCATGATGACGGGCTTCACACCGCCGCCGATGCCGCGCGCGACCTCGGCTGTATCCTCCGGCGCGCAGGAATAGTCGTACTCCCCCGTCAGCAGATGGATGGGGCAGCGCGCCGGGTCGATCCGGTGCAGCCGGTCGCGGATATCGCCGTCGATCTTGTAGAAGTGCAGGTCGCCCTTGAATATCCCCGGCCCGCCCTGGCAATAGTGCCACAGCGTCTCCCAGCGGTCGGCCTCCGGGCTCGCCGGGGCGACGAGGCCCGAGACGACCGCCGCGCACACCTCCCCATGCACGTCCGGGCGATGGAGCCAATCGAGGTCGTAATAGGGATCGACGTGCGCCGACGATTGCAGCCCGATCAGCGCGCGGAAGCGGTCGGCGTGCTCCTCTGCCAGGTGCAGCACGATCCGCCCGCCGATGGAGCAGCCCATCACCACGGGCCTGTCGAGGTCCAGCGCATCGCACACGGCGAGCACCTGGTTCACATAGGCGCGCGAGGTGAGCGCGTAATCCTCGTCCTGCCAGCCGGCGGGCGGCGAGGACTTGCCGTGCCAGGGCATGTCATAGGCGATGACGCGGAAGTGCCGCGTGATCTCCGGATCGTTGAGGATCGCGCGGTACTGCCGCCCGTCCGCGCCCGCCGTGTGCAGGCAGAGGAGCGGGATGCCCTCCCCCGCCTCCTCGAAATAGACGCGGTGCGGGCGCCCCTCGATCTCCAGGTGCATGTAGCGGCCGGTGACGGGTTCGATGTGCGCGGCCATCTCAAGCGCCCTCCGGCCGCAGCGCCGCGAAGACGGCCTTGAAGTAGAAGAGGTTCGCCATGAACGGGTGCAGATTGCCCTCGATCCGCAGCTTGCGCCGCTTCAGCAGCGCGAAGAGGTCGTGGTAGCCCGGCGCGGGGCGGGCCTCGGCGAAGCGGTCCCAATCCTCGGCCTCGGCATGGAGCGCGAAGGTGCAACCCGGCATGACGAAGGGTCCCTTCTCCACCGCTTCGATGCGGCCCGCGCGAAAGGTCAGCCGGAAACGCTCCTCACTCGCGCCGATGAGGACGACCGCGTCGACCAGCCTGCCCCGGCGCACCAGCCGGGCATCGGCATTCACGCGGTCCTGCAGACGCTCGAACATGGGAGGGGCTCCGTGTCCGCCGCTCAGGCCGCACCGACGTCGAAGACGCTGCCGCCGAAGCCCGCTTCCTCCGGGATCTCGATGTAGCGGCGGCCGTCGCGGGCGTAGACGCGCGGGTTGATGGTCATTGGCGGGTCGTTGCGGGCGTTGGAGAGCGCCTCCTCCACCGAGTGCGCGCGGGCCAGTTTCTCCAGGTTGCGGCGCGTGGCGAACACCATCGTCACCTCGCCCGCGTCGGCCTTGGCAATGGCGTCGGCGGGTGCGATCCAGACGCTGTCCACCGCCTCGCGCCCGTCGTGGCCCGCCCCCTCGACCTGCGCGTGCGGGGCTTCCGCGATGAAGAACGGCGTGTCGAAGCGCTTCGCCATGATCGCGGGCGTGATCCAGTGCGCGAACGGCACGAGGCGGTCGAGCCGGAGGCAGAGCCCCTCGCGTTCCGCCATTTCCGCCATGGTCGTCTCGCCCCGCTCCATGGCGGCGGCGTAGGCATCCTTCAGGGCCGTCGCCCGTTCCGCGCCGATCTCCTCGCCATTCTCGGTCGCGAGCAGCACGCCCGTCTCCTCGAACGCCTCGCGCACGGCGGAAACGCGGAAGCCGAGGTCGGCATCGCTCAGGCCCTCGGCGCCCGCGCACAGGTCGCGCAGCCGTGGGTCGGCGTCGGCGGCGTCGACCTTGCCGCCGGGGAACACCATCGCGCCGGACGCGAAGTCGATCTGGTGGTGCCTGCGCACCATGAACACCTCGAACCCGTCGTCGCCGTCGCGGACGAGCAGGATGCTGCTCGCGGGCTTCGGCACGACGCCGGCATATTTTCCTTCCAGGTCGAACCCGGACATCGCCAGATTTCCACTCATCCCATTTTCCTTCCCGCGCACAGCACGTCCTTGTGCGCACCAGTTTGGCAAAGGTGCAGTGAGACGTCTGCCCCCAAAGGCGGGGACGCAGTGGCATGGCGGGCATGTGCCGGGATGGCAAGCCGTTCGCTCCTGACGCAGATCAACGCCACGGACCGCAGCGCTGCTACTCTGTTTGGAAACGATCGCGCGGCAACGACCGCGCAGCAACTGGCGCCGCCCAGGCGGGGCCGCATTGGGATGAGTCATGCCGGACGAGACCGGAGCAGGTCGTGTCGTCGCCATTCGCGGCAGCGTCGCAGACATCCGATTCGCGGGTGGCGCTCCGCGAACCGGAACGGAGCTGCGCGCAGGCGACGGCGGCGCCATCGTCATGGAGGTCGAAAGCCTCGTCGGCCCGCACACCGTGCGCGCACTGGTGCTGACCGGGGCCGATGCGCTGGTACTGGGCATGGCGGCCGAAGACACCGGGCACACGCTCCAGGTTCCGGTGGGGCCGGGGCTGCTGGGACGCGTCATGAACGCGCTCGGCGAGCCCATCGACCTCCGGGGTCCGCTCGATGTCACGGAGGTGCGGCCGATCATGGGAACCCCGGTGCCGCTCGCCAAGCGGCGGGTCGAGAGCGCGATCTTCGAGACGGGGATCAAGGCGATCGACCTGCTCTGCCCGCTGGAGAAGGGGGGCAAGGCGGGTCTCTTCGGCGGCGCGGGCGTCGGCAAGACCGTGCTCATCGCCGAGATCATCCACAACATGGTCGAAAGCTACGAGGGCGTCAGTCTCTTCTGTGGCATCGGCGAACGCTGCCGGGAGGCCGAAGAGCTGTACCGCGAGATGGGCGAAGCGGGCGTACGCGACCGCACGGTCATGGTGTTCGGCCAGATGAACGAGAGTCCCGGCATC
>JAJLJT010000333.1:0-3236 GCA_033844555.1 Alphaproteobacteria bacterium
ACAGCACGACGTCGCCCAGTTCCTTGAGCCCGATGAGATGGGCGAGGGTGCCGCCGATCTGCCCCGCCCCGATCAACGCGATTTTCGCGCGCGCCATGTTCGTCCTCCGGATGTCGTTTTCTGGCCTTGTTTGGCCCCATATGGATCGTCGGCGGGTGTAGCCCGATTGACGATCCTCTGCAAGTTGGACCATGGGCAGACATGTGTGATGCTCGCAAAATGCGCGACGCGGGAGAAGCCGGAATGGACGTGAGCGGACCTGTCGGCAAGGGCGAGGCCCGACGCACTGCCGGATGCACTGCCCGAGATCCAGCCAGCAGGCCGGAACGGGCGGCGGCAGCGCTGTGGGCGATGCTGGCCGCCGCCATGGTGGCGCTCGCCCTGCTCGCGGCGCCGGCGGCGCGGGCGCAGTCCCCGGCGGACGGTCCCGCCGTCATGAGCGCGGAGGCGTTCGACAGCCTCAAGCGCAGCACCGAGTTCGCCCTGCAATCCCGCGAAACGCCGGAGGCACGGCTGTCCGAATTGCGCGCGACGCTGCAGCAGGCAGGGACGAACGCGGCGGCCCGCGCGGACGCGCTGCGGGGCGACCTGCAGGCGGTGCAGAAGCAGCTCGATGCGCTGGGACCGCCGCCCGGCGACAACGATCCGCCGGAGTCGGAGGAGATCGCCAAGGAACGCGAGAACCTCAAGGCGGAGATCAGCCGGATCGACGGCCGCATCAAGGCCCTGGAGCTGCGGCGGACGGAAGCCGCGACCCTGACCGACCGCATCGGCAGCTTCCAGCGCGCGCGGCTGATCGACTGGCTGTCGACGCGCGGTCCGCTGCCGCTGTCGCCCGACACGCTGGGCACGGCCGGGTCCGATCTCCGCGGCTTCTCCGACGCGGTCCTCGCCTGGTCGGGGCGCAGCACGCTGTTTTCCGGGGAGGGGCTCGGCGCGCGATGGACCTGGCTGATCGCGGTATTCGTACTGGCATGGACCATCGGCTGGCCGTTGCGCCGCCTGCTGATCGCGCGGGTCCTTCCGGCCAGCGACGCCGCCCGGCCCGCCCCGGACTTTACCGAGCGCGTCGTGCGGGCCGCGCTCGTCGGCATGGCGCGGGCGGTGCCGATGGCGCTGGCCATCACCGCGGTCTACGCCGCGCTGTTCCGCATCGGCGTCCTGGGGGAGCTGGAAACGGCGGTCGTCGAAACCTCCTACAGGGGGCTCATGGCGCTGGTGGTCGCCGCGTCCCTGACGCGGGCCACCTTCTCCCCCGCGCGGCCATCCTGGCGGCTGGTGCCCGTCACGGACGCGGCTGCGACCCGCGCGACGCTGCTGCTGATCGGGCTCGCTACCGTCTTCGTCGTCAAGGAGATCCTGCTCGCTTCGATCCGCCATGCCGAGGGCGGACGGGCCATCCTGACACTGGTGAGCGCCGCGGGCATCCTGCTGACCGCCGTCCTCGTGTGGATGCTGGCGGCGCGCCGCACCTGGACGCCGAGCCATGGGATAGAGGTCGGGCACGACGCTGAAAGCGAGGCCGCGGCCAGCACCCTGTCCCGCTGGGCCAAGCCGCTGCGCATCCTCGCCCGCGGGGTCGCGGTGCTCACCAGCGCCGCCGTGCTGATCGGCTATCATCATTTCGCGGACTTCGTGACCGACCGGGCGCTGCTGACGGCAGCGATCGTGACCGTGCTGATGCTGAGCCGGGTCCTGATCGTGGAGCTTCTTCGCGACCAGCTGACCCGCCGCAGCGGCGCGCGGAGCGAAACGGACGGCAAGAAGGGCCGCGTCGCGCTGGCGTGGGCGTCGCTCGCCATCGACCTGGTGCTGATCGTGGCGGGCGTGTTCCTGCTGCTGCCGCTCTGGGGTGCGGACCAGGGGAGCCTCGCAGGCCTGCTCGCGACCGCCGTCACCGGCTTCCAGATCGGCGACGTGCGCATCTCGATAACAGAGGTGCTGATCGGCATCGGGGGCTTCGTCGCCGTGCTGGCGGCGACGCGACAGATCAAGACCCTGCTCGGCCGGCGCATCCTGCCGATGACGCAGTTGGATTCCGGCGTGCAGGATTCCATCGCGACCGGCGTCGGCTATGTCGGCTTCGTGATCGCGGGCCTGACGGCGGTGTCGCTGGTCGGCCTCGACCTCTCCAACCTGGCGATCGTCGTGGGCGCGCTGTCGGTCGGCATCGGCTTCGGCCTGCAGAACATCGTCAACAATTTCGTCTCGGGCATCATCCTGCTTGTCGAGCGGCCGATGAAGGTGGGCGACTGGGTGCAGGCGTCGAGCGCGGAGGGCTTCGTCAAGCGGATCAGCGTGCGCGCCACCGAGATCGAGACTTTCGACCGCTCCTCGGTGATCGTGCCGAACTCCGAACTGATCGCCGCGCCCGTGACCAACTGGTATTTCAAGAACCGGATGGGCCGGATCAAGATCAATGTCGGGGTGGCCTACACAAGCGATGTGGAGAAGGTCCGCGAGATCCTGCTGGACGCGGCGGTGGCGCATCCGCAGACGCTCTCCTACCCCGCGCCGCAGGTCTATTTCATGGAGTTCGGGGCAAGCTCGCTCGACTTCCGCCTGCTGATCTACGTGGCCGACATCGGGCACAAGTTCCAGGTCGCAAGCGACATCCGCTTCGACATCACCCGCCGGTTCCGCGAAGCTGACGTGGAAATCCCCTTCCCGCAGCAGGACATCCACATCCGCGACCTCGACCGCCTGGAGCGGCTGCTGCGGCCGGACGCCACGCCGGCACAGCCCGCCACGGCGCCGAACGGACCGGCTGCGCGGCGGCAAGACGCGGCACCGGAACGGGGCGTGGACGAGGACGCCGACGGCACGAGCTGAGCCGCGGGCCTCCCCGGGGCCCCTCAGTCGCGGTGGGCCTCCTCGAGGTATTCGGCGGAGCGCATCTCGTGCAGGCGCGAGGCGGTGCGCGCGAACTCGAACGCGCCGTCGCCCTGGACGTACAGGTCGTCGGGCGCGGCATCCGCGGAACAGACGAGTTTCACCCGCGCCTCGTAGAGCGCGTCGACCAGGTGGACGAACCGGGTCGCCTCGTTGCGCTTCTCCGGCCCCATGACCGGGATGCGGTCGAGGAGCAGCGTGTGGACGGCCCGGGCGAGCGCGAGGTAGTCGGCCGCGCCGAGGGGACGGGCGCACAAATCCGGAAACGACATGCGCGCGATGCCGCCCGCCACATGCGGAATGGTGAGCGTGCGGCCCTGCACCTCCAGATGCCGCGGCAGGCC
>JAJLJT010000334.1:0-5006 GCA_033844555.1 Alphaproteobacteria bacterium
GTTCAATTTCCGCAAGGGCGGTGCGCGCCAAATATGGCTTGCCGGCGGCATCGGTATCACGCCGTTCCTCGCCTGGGCGGAAAGCCTGACAGAGGCGGAGAGTCGCGACATTCACCTCATCTACTGCGTTCCGACACAAGATGAAGCGATTGGCGTAGAGACGCTGCGCGCTGCGGTTGCCCGCAACCCGAGGTTCAGTTTCGAGGTGTTCGTCACGGCGCGCGATGGCAGGCTCACGGCTGAGCGGCTGATCAGCGCCACCCCTTTCGCAGTCCGGCAAGCCGATCTGTGGTTCTGTGGCCCAACCGGCCTGAAGGACGGGGTCCTGAAGGGCTTGAAGGCGCAAGGCCAAACGCCTCGCCGTGTCCGTTTCGAGCAGTTCGAATTCGCTTAACCGCGGGGCAGGGCGCATCGCCATGTCAGCCCTGTGGCCTGCGCTCGCACCTTTTTGGCCCCGCCCTCATCGGCGGGGCCATTTTCCTGACGGCAAGCTGAAGCGGGAATCGCCGACGCGTCAGGAAGGCCTCAGGTCCTGTCTCCAGATTGTCCTCAGCAGATGACAAGGAGACCCTGCCATGAAGAAGACCCTGACCGCCTTCGCCCTGATCGCCCTGTTGCCCGCTGGCGCCGCCCTGGCCGACGACGACGAGTGCCGCGTGCCCCGTGACCAGTGGCAGCCGCGCGAGGCCGTGATGCAGCTGGCTGAGCAAAACGGCTGGACCGTGCGCGACTTCGAGATCGACGATGGCTGCTACGAGATCGAGGGCCGAGATCAGGATGGCCGGGAGATCGAGGTGAAGCTCGATCCGGCGACGTTGCAGATCGTCGAGATGGATTACGAGGATGAGGACGACGACCGTGGCGGCGCCCGCAATCCCGCGCCCGCCGGCACGGTCGCCCCTCCGCAGAACGGCCTCTTCGGGAACGGCACCCCGCCGCAGGTTCAGGTGAACTGAACCGCTCTCAAGCTCCTCTCCGAACAAGGATCAACCCGATGAAATCGCTTCTCGCAACGCTCGCGCTCACCACCGCGCTGACGCTCCCCGGCCTCGCCATGGCGCGGCCGGTGACGCTCACCACGACCCTCAACAATTACGGCGGCGACGGGGCCTATCTCGCGCTCTACGTCACCGACACCTCGGGCGCCTATGTCGGCAGTCTCTGGATGGCTGGCGGCAAGTCCAAGTACTACGAGCACCTCAGCGATTGGTACCGCGCCACCGGCGGCGACACCGCGCAGGTGAACGGAATCACCGGCGCCAGCGTCGGCGCGGGCCGCACGCTCGAGATCACGCTCGACCTCGCCGACGCGCTCTTTGATGCGGGCTACACGCTCCACATCGACGCGGCCGTCGAGGACATGCGCGACAGTCCGAACGAGGTGGCCGTACCGCTCACGACCGACGGCGCGGGCACGCCGGTGCGCGGGCGCCGGTACATCGCCAGCTTCGCCTACGACATGTGAAGGGTGGGGCCATGATCCGTGCACTCCATCGCTGGCCGGGTCTTCTGGCCCTTGCGCTCGTTACCATCCTGGGCCTGAGCGGCGCGGCACTGTCGGTCTTCCCTGCGGCCGAGCGCATCGCCGCGCCGCAGGCGGAAGCCGGACTGACCGTAGCCGCTCTCGCGGACCGCATCCAGGCCGTCTATCCGGGCGTCGAGCAGATCCGCCGGTCGCCCTCCGGTCGGATCACTGCCTACTGGTTCGATCAGGGCGCGCCGGGTGCCGCCGTAATCAACCCGGCGACGGGTGAGGGCGTAGCCTCGGCCGACCCGAACCAGGCCGAACGCTGGCTCACCAACCTGCACCGCTCGCTGTTCCTCGGGGACGGCGGCCGCATCGCCATGGCCGCAGGGGCGGCCGCGATGCTGATCCTCTCGCTCTCCGGCGCGACGCTGGTCGCGCGGCGGGTGGGCGGCTGGCGACGCTGGTTTTCACCCTTGCGCGGACCGCTTGCCGGGCGGCTGCACGCCGAGATCGCACGCATCGCCGTTGTCGGCCTCGTCCTGTCCTCCACGACCGCGCTTTGGATGACGGCGTCTACCTTCGATCTCCTGCCGGACGGAGGCGTCCTGCCGGTCGCCCCTGCCGAGGTCAGTGGGGAGACCGGCTTCGCTCCGGGCCGGATGCCCACGCTTCGGCGAACGCCGGTCGCCGAGTTGCGCGAGCTGAGCTTTCCCTATCCCGGCGACGCAACAGACGTATTCACGCTCAAGACCGACCGGGGCACCGGATATCTCGATCAGGGCGACGGGGCGCTGCTGGCCTGGGCCGACCTGACCGGGTGGGAGCGCGTCTCGGAGACCATCTACATGCTGCACACCGGACAGGGTGCGGCGACGCTGGGGCTCGTGCTGGGGCTCATGGCGCTCGGCGTGCCGGCCATGGGCGCGACCGGCGTGCTGGTCTGGCTCGCCGGGCGGCCCGGGCGACCACGCATCCGGGGCAACCAGCCCGCCGGACGCGCCGAGACGATCTTGCTTGTCGGCAGCGAGGGCGGCAGCACCTGGGGCTTTGCCGCGACGCTGCACGCCGCGCTGACGAAAGCCGGGCAGAGCGTCCATGTCGGCCCGATGTCGGGCTTCGGCCCTGAGCGCTACACCAACGCCCGGCGGATCATCCTGCTGGCCGCGACCTATGGCGACGGCGCGGCGCCGGCCTCGGCGAAGGGCTTTCTCGACCGGCTGAACGCGACCGACCGCGCGCCGGACATTCCTCTGGCAGTGCTCGGCTTCGGCGACCGCAGCTTTCCGGCCTATTGCGCCTTCGCCAAGTCCGTCGCGACTGCGGCAGAGGCGAAGGGCTGGCCCGAGCTTCTGCCGCTCGACACAATCGACCGGCAATCGCCGCAGGATTTCGCGCGCTGGGGCGGGGCGCTCGGAGACGCTCTCGGGATCGAACTCGAACTGACGCACCAGCCGGTCCAGCCGCAAACGACCACGCTGACCCTCGTCTCGCGCCGCGACTACGGCGCCAAGGTGCAGGCCCCGACCGCCATCCTCCGCTTCGCGTTTCCCCGCGTCTCGCTCGGGCAACGGCTGCTCGGGGGCGGGTTCGCACGGTTCCAGACGGGTGACCTGATCGGCATTCTGCCCGAAGGCGGGACCGTCCCGCGGCTCTATTCGCTCGCCTCTGGGCGCCGCGACGGCTTCATCGAGATCGTGGTCAAGAAGCATCCCGGCGGGCTCTGCTCGGGTCAGCTCACAGCGCTGGAACCTGGCGACACGGTGAGCGCCTTCCTGCGCCCCAACCCCGGCTTCCGTCCGGGCCGAAGCCGGGCGCCCCTGATCCTGATCGGCGCGGGGACCGGCATCGGGCCGCTAGCGGGCTTTGTGCGCGGCAATACGCGCCGCAGGCCGATCCACCTGTTCTTCGGCATGCGCCATCCCGACAGCGATTTCTTCTACGGCGAGGAGTTCCCCGGATGGCAGGACGAAGGGCGTGTAAGCCGGCTGGTCACGGCCGTCTCGCGCGGGGCGCGTCCCCATTACGTCCAGGACGCGCTGCGCAGCGAGGCCACTCAGGTCGCGGAGCTCATCCGCAATGGGGCGCGCGTGATGGTCTGCGGCGGACGAGACATGGCCGCCGGCGTGGCCGAGGCGCTGGCCGAGATCCTCGCGCCGGCCGGGCTGACACCAGCAGTCCTGAAGGCGGAGGGGCGGTATGTCGAAGATGTCTACTGAGCGGGCGCGCATCGCGCTGAACGGGCCGACGATGGGCACGAGGTGGTCGGCGCTGTTATTCGCGGACCCCGGTTTCGACCCGGGGCCGGTCCGCTCGGCATTGCAGGCTGCCGTGGATGAGGTGGACGGACAGATGTCGACCTGGAAGCCGGACAGCGACCTTATGCGGCTCAACGCGGCACCGATCGGTGAATGGATCGCTGTTCCTGCACGATTGCTCGAGGTGCTACGCCTCGGCCTGGAAATTGGCCGCGCCTCTGGCGGAGCCTTCGACATCGGCATGGGCGACGCGGTGATGGCCTGGGGCTTCGGACCGGAGGCCGCCGCGCCGGATGGCATCCGCACCGCGATGGCCGCCTCGCGCCGCCCGGCGCATGACGTGCTCGAGATCAACGGCGAACACGTGCGCAAGGCCGCACCCATCGCGCTGGACCTGAATGGCATCGCCAAGGGCTACGGCGTGGATCGACTGGCCGAAATCCTCCGCAATCAAGGCATATCCGACGGACTCGTCGGGATCGATGGCGAGATGCGTGCAATGGGCCTCAGGCCGGACGGTGAAGCCTGGACCATCGCGGTCGAGGCGCCGGACGCCGAGCGCCGGACGCCGCATTCGATCCTCGCGCTTCAGGATGCCGCCGTCGCGACCTCGGGCGACTACCGTCACTGGGTCGAGGTGCAGGGGCGCCGCCTGTCGCACACGATGGACCCGAGGCGGGGAGCGCCGCTGATCGCGTCGCCGGCCTCCATCACGGTCGTGGCCCGCAGCTGTGCAGAGGCAGATGCCTGGGCGACGGCCCTCATGGTGCTTGGGCCGGTCAAAGGCGCGACGCTCGCAAAACAAAGCGGCCTCGACGCCCTGTTCCTCTTGCGCGATGATGTTGTCAACGTAAGGGGCGTGGGAGTCGGACGACTATTTTCCGAAGAGCCAGCGGCAATCGCCTCAGCCGAGGGGAGATGAGCCGCATGGAAACGACACGGACCGACCGCTTCAAGACCGCTATCCTGCTCATTGCCGCGACCGGCCTGATTGCGGGACTTGCCTTCTACTTTTCCGGCGAACCCGACGTCGCGAACGCGGTCTGGATCGCGGGCGTCGTTCCCGCGCTCGCCGCGCTCGTGGTCGAGATCCTGCGCAGCCTGCGTTCCGGCGAAGTGGGCCTCGATATTGTCGCCGCGCTCTCCATGTCGGCGGCGCTCGTCTTCGGCGAGACCCTCGCCGCGGCGGTGGTCGCCGTAATGTATTCCGGCGGCACCTTCCTCGAAGCCTTCGCGGAAGGGCGTGCCCGCCGTGAAATGCACGACCTGCTGTCCCGTGTGCC
>JAJLJT010000335.1:0-4181 GCA_033844555.1 Alphaproteobacteria bacterium
TCCTTGCGGAAGCTGATGACCCGGTGCCAGTCGGCGCGCGACTTGCGCTGGCCGGTGTCGCGGTCGAGCCAGGTCACCCAGGTCGCCACCGCCATGGCGGCGTATTTCTGCCCGTCCGGCGCTTCCTGGATGACGGCATCGCGCCCGAGACGGCCGAGAAGCGTGACCTTGTTGATCATGACGAGCCCCGCAACGCTACAGATGACACGCGCGGCCCCGGACGATGCCGAGGCCGGAAACACTGGACTTCCTCAGACTTCGCAAGACTGTATCACAACGGGTCACGGCTTTCCAAGGCCGCGCGTCGTCCCCATCGGCGCCGATCACAAATCCGTCAGGCTCTTTTCAGGGCGCGGCGGGTCGTGTCTCATGGGCGCCGAGGCAGCGCGCGAAGCAGGGAGCGGCAGGAAAACCCCATGGAATCCATCTATTACTCGATCAGCTGGGTCTGCCACCGGCGCTGCGTGCACTGCTACGAGGACCGCTTCCGTCCTTATGTGCGCGACGAGCTGAAGGCCGTCGTCGGCGAATCGCTCGCCGCCTGGCCGAAGATCGTGGCGAACATGCCCGCGCGCATGACCTATCTCGACCTCGCCGACCCGCTGCCGGAGGGCGGCTACCGCGAGAAGACCGGGCGCATCATCCTGTCGGGCGGCGAGGTGCTGCACAAGGCGGTGCGCAAGCCGGTGCTCTACCCCATTCTCGAGGCGCTGCAGGAGAAGTACGGCCCCGGCGGCGTGAAGGTCGTGGTGCAGACAACAGGCGACCTGTTGACGCAGGAGATCGTGGACGACCTGCTCGCCCGCGGCGTCTGGATGATCTCGGTCGCGGGCATGGACGACTTCCACGTCGGGCTGGAGGGCGACAAGCGCATCCCCCTGCAGGAAAAGCTCACCCGCTGGTTCGAGGCGGCGGGCATGGTCCGCTCCGGCCTGAAGGCCGCGACGCGCCAGTGGCACGAGGAGGACGGCCCGCTCTACAGCTTCTTCGGGGCGACCGAGGACGCCTGGATCGGCAAGATCTGGCCCCGCGGGCGGGCGTGGACGAATGACCTGTCGCGCGCCGAGATCACGGACAATTTCTGCAACGCCTGGTCGGGCGGGCTGAACTTCCTCAACCACCGCTTCTCGGGCTCGGAGGTGGCGGTCGACGCTGACGGCAACGTCTATCCCTGCTGCATGAAGACGAAGCTGCCGATCGGCAACCTGACCGAGGAGACGGTGGAGGAGATCCTCGACGACCTCGCCGGGCACCCGGTCTACGAGGCGATCAGCATGGGCCACCCGGAGCGGATGGGCCTCGCCCACGGCTGGGACATGGGCCGGTTCCTGGAGGAGAGCGAGACGGTGACGCCCGGCGGGCGGCCCTACCGCAACCTCTGCATCGGGTGCGACCGCTTCCACGAGAAGGTGCTGGGCCCGGTCATCCGCGACCTGCGGGAGAAGCGCCGCGCCCGCCGCATGGCCACGGCCGCCGAATGATCCCGTTGCCAAGACCGCTGTCACGAAGGGAGTTCCGCCGATGATCCGACGCGCCCTCGGCCTTGCCGCCGCCGCGCTGCTTGCCGCGACCGCGCTCACCGGCGCGGCGCGCGCCTCCGACGCCCCAGACCCCGCCGACTGGGAGGCCGTGCTGAAGGCCGCGCAGGGACAGACGGTCTATTGGAACGCCTGGGGCGGCGAGCCGCGCATCAACGCCTACATCGCGTGGGCGGGGGAGCAGGTGAAGGCGCGCTACGGCGTGAACGTGGAGCATGTGAAGCTTTCCGACACCGCCGACGCGGTCGCCCGCGTGGTGGCGGAGAAGACGGCGGGCCGCGACACCGGCGGCTCCATCGACCTCATCTGGATCAATGGCGAGAACTTCGCCGCGATGAAGCGCAACGGGCTGCTCTTCGGCCCGTGGTCGGAGGCGATGCCGAACTACCGCTTCGTGGCGGACGGGGACCTCGTGAAGCTCGACTTCACCGTGCCGGTCGACGGGCTGGAGGCGCCCTGGGGCAAGGCGCAGGTCGTCTTCATGTACGACACCGCCGAAATGCCGGCGCCGCCGCGCACCGCCGCCGATCTGCTCGCCTGGGCGCAGGCGAACCCGGGGCGCTTCACCTATCCGCAGGTGCCGAACTTCCTCGGCTCGACCTTCCTGAAGCAGGTGCTCTACGAGGTGACGCCGGACCCGTCGGTCCTGGTGCGCCCGGCGGACGAGGCGGACTATGACGCGGCGACCGTGCCGCTCTGGTCCTATCTCGACGCGCTGAACCCGGTCCTGTGGCGGCAGGGACGCGCCTTCCCGCAGAATTCGGCCGCGCAGCGCACGCTGATGTCGGACGGGGAGATCGCCATCGCCATCTCCTTCAACCCGGCGGAGGCGACCTCGGCCATCCTCAAGGACGAGCTGCCGGACACCGTGCGCACCGCCGTGTTCGAGGGCGGCACCATCGGCAATGCGAGCTTCGTGGCGATCCCCTACAACGCGACCGCGAAGGCCGGCGCCATGGTGCTCGCGGACTTCCTGATGTCGCCGGAGGCGCAGGCGCGCAAGCAGGACCCCGAGGTGTGGGGCAGCTTCACCATCCTCGACGTCGCGGCGCTGCCGGAGGAAGACCGCGCGCGCTTCGCCGGGCTCGATCTCGGCATCGCGACGCTGCCGCCGGAGGCTCTGGGCACGCCGCTGCCGGAGCCGCATCCGAGCTGGATGACCCGGATCGAGGAGGACTGGGCGCGGCGGTACGGCGCCTCGCAATAGCGCGCGGGGGGTGCAGGGACATGCCGCCCGTGAGGGCAGGAGGATCGCGCGCGCTCGCCCTTGCCCCCGCGCTGACGCTGGCGCTGATGCTGGGCCCATTGGCGGCGGGCCTGGGCGGGACGCTCCTTCCTGCGTTCGGCTATCTGCCCGCGCTCGGCGGCGACGGCTTCAGCCTCGCCCCCTGGCGGGCGCTGCTGGCCGAACCGGGCCTTGCGCGCGCCGCACAGGTGTCGGCCTTCGTCGGCATCGTCTCGACGCTGATCTCGCTCGCCGCCGTCATGGCGTTCTGCGCCGCCTGGCAGGGCACGCGCGCCTTCTCCCTGCTGCAGCGCGTGGTCTCCCCGCTGCTCTCGGTGCCGCATGCGGCGACCGCGCTGGCGCTCGCGTTCCTGATCGCGCCGAGCGGCTGGCTCGCGCGCATGGTCTCGCCCTGGGCGACGGGCTGGACGCGCCCGCCCGACCTGCTGATCGTGCATGACGAAGCGGGCCTCGCGCTGATCGGCGGGCTGGTGCTGAAGGAGATCCCGTTCCTGTTCCTGATGACACTCGCCGCGCTCAACCAGGTCGATGCCGACGCCCGTGTCAGGCTTGCGCGCACGCTGGGCTACGGGCGCATGGCGGCGTGGCTGAAGGCGGTCTTTCCGGCGGTCTACGCACAGATCCGGCTGCCGGTCTATGCCGTGCTCGCCTATGCCATGTCGGTCGTGGACATGGCGATTATCCTCGGCCCCACGAACCCGCCGACGCTGTCGGTGCTGGTGCTGCGCTGGGCGAACGATCCCGACCTCGCGCTCCGGTTCCAGGCGGCGGCGGGCGCAATCGCGCAATTGCTGATCGTGCTGGCGGGCCTCGCGCTGTGGCGGCTGCTCGAGATGGGCGTCGCGCACGCGGGCCTTCGGGCGGCGACCGGCGGCGCGCGGATGACGCACGACGGCTGGGGCCGCGGGATCGCGCTGCTGCCCGTGGCGACCATCGTCACGGCGGTCATTGCGGGGCTGGGGAGCCTCGCGCTCTGGTCGGCGGCGCGCGTCTGGCGCTTTCCCGACGCGCTGCCCACGCGCTGGACCGCGGCGAACTGGACGGACAACGCCGCCCGCGCCGGGGACCTGATCGCCACCTCCGCCGGGATCGCGGCGCTCGCGGCGCTGATCGCCCTGGTGCTCACCGTCGCGTGTCTCGAGCGGGAGACGGGCCGCACCCACACCGGGAGCCTCGGGGCGGAGCGGCTGTCGCGCGCGCTGCCGCTGCTCTACGCGCCGCTGATCGTGCCGCAGATCGCCTTCCTGTTCGGGCTTCAGGTCTTCTTCGTGCGCATCGGGATCGACGGGACGGCGGGCGCGGTCGTGTGGGCGCACCTCGTCTTCGTGCTGCCCTATGCCTTCCTCGCCATGGCCGACCCCTACCGCGCCTACGACCCGCGCTATGTGCGCACGGCG
>JAJLJT010000336.1:0-2136 GCA_033844555.1 Alphaproteobacteria bacterium
CCGCCGTCGAGGCCCGCCATGGCGAACTTGAAGCCGTCGCCTTCCTTGCCGATGCGGTTCTTCACCGGCACGCGCGCGCCGTCGAAATTGACCTGCGCGGTCGGCTGCGCGTTCCAGCCCATCTTCTTCTCGTTCGCGCCGAAGGAAAGCCCCTCCGTCCCGTCCGGCACGATCACGGTGGAGACGCCCGACGGCCCCTCCCCGCCCGTGCGGCACATGACGACATAGACGTCGGACACCCCGCCGCCGGAGATGAAGGCCTTCGCCCCCTTCAGCACGTATTCGTCGCCGTCCCGCTCCGCCTTGGTCCTCAGCGCGGCGGCGTCCGACCCCGACCCCGGCTCGGTCAGGCAATAGCTCGCGATCTTCTCCATGGAGGTGAGCGCCGGCAGCCATTCCTGCCGCTGCTCCTCCTCGCCGAAGCGGTCGATCATCCACGCGCACATGTTGTGGATCGAGATGAAGGCCGCGATCGACGGGTCGCCATAGGACAGCGCCTCGAAGATCAGCGCCGCGTCGAGGCGCCCGAGCCCCGACCCGCCCACATCATCGCGCACATAGATGCCCGCCATGCCCAGCGTCGCCGCCTCCCGCACCACGTCGGCGGGGAAGTGCCCGGTCTGGTCCCACTCCATCGCATATGGGGCAAGCTTCTCCTCGGCGAACGACCGGGCCATGTCCTGGATGGCCTGCTGCTCCTCGGAAAGTGCGAAATCCATGGCGTCCTCGTCCCTGCGTTCCGGTTCGCGCCCGTCCGGCGGGGCGCACCCATGCGTCGATTGGGCTTGAACCTATCGCCCGGGCATGCTTCCCGCAATTGGCAGAGCGCCAGCCCATCGTCTAGGCTGGGTCCCGCCGAGGACAGAGGGCAGACATGAAGACGTTCGTTTCGGGCTCCTACCCGACCGTGAGGATGCGGCGCAACCGCGCCGACGACTGGTCGCGCCGCCTGGTGCGCGAGGTGCGGCTGTCGGCCGACGACCTGATCTGGCCGCTGTTCGTGGTCGACGGCAAGGGCGTCTCGCAGCCCATCCCCTCCATGCCGGGCGTGGCGCGCCTCTCCGTCGACCGCGCGGTGGAGGCCGTCGCCGCCGCCCGCGACCTCGGCATCCCGTGCGTCGCGCTCTTCCCCTACACCGACCCCGCGGTGAAGGACGAGCAGGGGACGGAGGCCGTCAACGGCGACAACCTCGTCTGCCAGGCGACCCGCGCGATCAAGCGGGAGGTGCCGGACATCGGCGTGCTGACCGACGTCGCCCTCGACCCCTATACGAGCCACGGACACGACGGCCTGATGCGCGGGGCGGAGATCGTGAACGACGAGACGGTGGAGGTGCTCGTCACCCAGGCCCTCGTCCAGGCCGCCGCCGGCTGCGACATCATCGCGCCGTCCGACATGATGGACGGGCGCGTGGGCGCGATCCGCGCCGCGCTCGACGAGGGCGGGTTCGCCCATGTGCGGATCATGTCCTATGCGGCGAAGTACGCCTCCGCCTTCTATGGCCCGTTCCGCGACGCCATCGGCACGCGCAAGGCGCTGATCGGCGACAAGCGCACCTACCAGATGGATCCCGGCAACACCGACGAGGCCCTGCGCGAGGTCGCCCTCGACCTGCAGGAGGGCGCCGACATGGTCATGGTGAAGCCCGGCATGCCCTATCTCGACGTCTGCCGCCGGGTGAAGGAGACGTTCGCCGTCCCCACCTACGCCTACCAGGTGTCGGGGGAGTACGCGATGCTCGCAGGCGCCATCGGGAACGGCTGGCTGGAGCGGGAGCGCACGATCCTCGAAAGCCTCACCGCCTTCCGGCGCGCGGGCTGCGACGGGATCCTCACCTATTTCGCCATCGAGGCCGCGAAACTCCTGCGCGATGGCTGAGGCCCCGGCCCCAACCGCGCCCCCCATCCGTCTCCCTGGCCCTCTCTCCCGTCATCCCCGGGCTTGTCCCGGGGATCCATGAACACCGGCGCTTGCCAGGAAAAGCACACCCTCGGCCACGGTCTCCCGAAAGACACCCCCGCCCCACGCATGGGCCCTCGGGACAGGCCCGAGGGCGACAGGGTCCAAAACCATCACCCCGGCCGCGTCCCGCAGCCATCTTCAACCGCCACCCAGGCCGCGTCCCGCAGCCTTCT
>JAJLJT010000337.1:0-2205 GCA_033844555.1 Alphaproteobacteria bacterium
CGCCGCGCCGGACATTGTCGGGCAGCGCCTCGACAGGCTTCGTTGCCATCCAGCACGTCTTCTGGCCGCCGTCGGTCATGGCGAATGCCGTCCAGTCGCGGAAATTGCCCAGCAATTCCGGCCCGGCGGCAGCCGCCTGGCTCGCGATCAGCAAGCCCGCGCCCGCCGCCAGCGCGCCGCGCAGCACCTTGCCAAAAATCGATCGTGCCTTCCGACCTGTCATCTCGTGCTCCCGAGTGACTGGTCGCCATGCCTCGCGATCCCCATCGGCGGATCGCATGCTATTCCGCGGCTGGCCGCCGGTGCGCGACCCCCTCGGAGAGGGACCGTGCCGGGTTCGGCTTGCCGGACCGGCTGCAAGCGGATACCAACCGCCGGCGACGCGCTGGCCACGGAACGTGGCCGCATAAAGACACGGAATCGTACCGGAAGGGAAGGCCTTGGCCATGCCAGAATCCCTGAAAATCCCCGTCTCGTCTCCAGCCGATCCGGTCCTCGTTGAGGCGACCCGTGCCGGCTTGGTGGAATCGCGTCACCGCGGCGCCCTTTGCATCGCCGATTCGCGTGGCGAGATCGTGGCGGCACTGGGCGACGTCGAGGCGGCGGTCTTCCCCCGGTCGTCCTACAAGATGCTGCAGGCGCTTCCCCTGATCGAGACCGGGGCGGCGGATGCCTTTGGCGTGACCGAACGGGAACTGGCGCTTGCGTGCGCGTCGCACAATGGCGAGCCGGGTCATGTGGAGGCGGTGCGTGCCTGGCTCGCGCGCATCGGCTGCAGCGAGGACGACCTCGCCTGTGGGGCCCATCGGCCCTACCATGAGGGGGCCACCGACGACCTCGTCCGGCAGGGCCATGCGCCGCGGCGCGCGCACAACAATTGCTCCGGCAAGCATGCGGGCTTCCTGACGGTCTGCCGCCATCTGGGCCTCGCCATCGAGGGGTATGCCCGGCCCGACCACCCGGTGCAGCGGATGGCCCGCGACGCCATCGCCGGTATGACCGGTATTGCCGCGGACGCGATCGTGACCGGCATAGACGGCTGTTCGGCGCCCGCGCTCGCCTTTCCGCTGAGCGGATTGGCGCACGCGTTTGCGCGGATCGCCGGGCCGGAGACGCTCGGCGACGGGCTCCGCGCGGACGCCGTGCGCAGGCTCTACCGCGCCGTCACGGCCGAGCCTTGGTTCGTGGCTGGGACGGGGCGTGCCTGCACGGTCCTGATGCAGGCGGCTGAGGGCCGCGCCGCGCTGAAGACCGGGGCGGAGGGGGTGTTCACCGCGGCCATACCTCCCCGCGGGGGCCGGCCCGCGCTCGGTCTCGCGCTGAAGATCGCGGACGGCGCGACGCGCGCCTCCGAATGCGCGGTTGCGGAACTCCTCGTCCGACTGGGCGTCCTTGCGGCGGATGCGGAGGGCGTTGCCGGGTTCCGCGCGCCGGTCGTGAGGAGCCGGGTGGGCGAGGAGGTGGGCACCATCCGGGCGGCAGAAGCGCTGTCGCAACTGGCCCTACCGGTGTAGGGCCGGGAAGACGGCGCTCTACCCTGCCTGGCCCCCGTTGCGCAGGCGGCCGAGCGCGGAGCGGGCCTTGGCCCTGTGCTCCTCGCGTACATGGGCGCCCACGGTGCGCAGGACAGCGGCAAGCACGGCGGCATCGTCAGTGAAGCCGAGGCAGAGGATCACGTCGGGCACGGCATCCACGGGCAGGACGAAATAGGCCAGCGCCGCCAGAAGCGTCAGCCGCACCCGGCGCGGCGTGCGCGGATCGAAAGCGGCGTAATAGGCCGCGGCGGCATCTTCCGCGAACGGAACGCGCGCGAGCAGGCGGCCGAGCTTGGCCCAGAAGTCCTCCTGCACGATACGCTCGTGCCGGTCGGGGGGCGCGGGCACGCGGTAGGGCGTACCGTCGATCCGGGGCGTGACGTCCTCGGCGGTCATGTGCGCTTCCTCCATCCTCCGCCAAGGCCCCTGTCCCGATCCACGCGGATGCTTGGGCAAAGGGACTGGCGCCTGTCCCGAAACGCGATATGGTCGCGCACCCGCTGCCGCTTCAAGAGGCAGGCGGTGCTGCCGGAAAACAAGGGTGCAAGACGAGAGGGACGCGATGAAGCTGGACGGGAACATTGCAGCGGTGGTGACGGGCGGGGCTTCCGGCCTCGGCGAGGCGACGGCGCGGGCGCTGGCGGCGAAGGGCGTGAAGGTTGCCCTGTTC
>JAJLJT010000338.1:0-1691 GCA_033844555.1 Alphaproteobacteria bacterium
CCGACCATGAAGCCGGTGATGTTCTGCAGGAACAGCAGCGGGATCTTGCGCTGGCAGCACAGCTCGACGAAGTGCGCGCCCTTCAGCGCCGATTCCGAATAGAGGATGCCGTTGTTCGCGATAATGCCGACCGGCATGCCCCAGATGTGCGCGAAGCCGCAGACGAGCGTGGTGCCGTAGAGCTTCTTGAACTCGTCGAACTCCGACCCGTCGACGACGCGGGCGATGATCTCCCGCGCGTCGTACTGGCGCTTGAGGTCCACGGGCACGACAGCCTCAAGCTCCGCCGGGTCGTAGGCGGGCGGCACGGGATCGCGCAGCGCCAGCCCGTGCGCCTTGGTGCGGTTGAGGCCCGCGACGATGGCGCGGGCGCGGGCCAGCGCGTGGAAATCGTCGACCGCGAGATGATCGGTCACGCCCGACTCGCGCGTGTGCACGTCTGCGCCGCCGAGGTCGGTCGCGCTCACCACCTCCCCCGTCGCGGCGCGCACAAGCGGCGGCCCGCCGAGGAAGATCGTGCCCTGGCTCTCCTCGCCGCGGCCCTTCACGATGATGGATTCGTCCGACATGGCGGGGACGTAGGCGCCGCCCGCCGTGCAGCTTCCCATCACCACCGCGATCTGCGGGATGCCCAGTGCCGAAAGATTCGCCTGGTTGTAGAAGATGCGGCCGAAATGGTCCCGGTCGGGGAACACCTCGGTCTGGTTCGGCAGGTTCGCGCCGCCGGAATCGACGAGGTAGACGCACGGCAGATTGTTCTCCCGCGCGATGTCCTGGGCGCGGACGTGCTTCTTGACCGTCATGGGGTAGTAGGTGCCGCCCTTGATGGTCGCGTCGTTGCACACGATCATGCACTCGGTCCCGGCGACGCGGCCCACGCCCGTGATGACGCCCGCGCCCGCGATGTCGCCGCCGTACATGTCGTGGGCGGCAAGCTGCGACAGTTCGAGGAACGGCGTGCCGGGGTCGAGCAGACGCTCCACCCGCTCACGCGGCAGAAGCTTGCCGCGCTGCACGTGCCGGGCGCGCGCCTTCTCCGGCCCGCCGAGCGCCGCCGCCGCCACCTTCTCCCGCAGGTCGGCGACGATGGCCGCCATCGCGTCGGCATTTTCGCGCGTCGCGGGATCGCGGGGGTTGAATGTCGTGCGCAGAACGGCCATCCCTCACACCTCTTGCCACCGGGGGTATGTGTTGTCCCTTCTGGATAGGCCGGAACGGGACCCTTGGCAATCGCGCGGGAACGGGCACATGGCAGACACGCCGGGAGAGGACATCGAGGCCGCGATCCTGCGCCTCGCGGGCGAACGCGGGGCCGGCAAGTCGATCTGCCCGTCGGAGGCGGCCCGCGCGCTGGCAGGGTCCGACGAGAAGGCGTGGAGCCGGCTGATGCCCGCCGTGCGCGCCACCGCCGTCGCGCTGGCGAAGGATGGGCGCATCGTCATCCTGCGCAAGGGCAAGCCCGCAGACCCCGACGCCTTCAAGGGCGTCTACCGGCTGGGCCTGCCGCCGGAGGCGTGAGACCTCACGCCGTCTCCTGGAACAGCTCCCGCCCGATCAGCCAGCGGCGGATCTCGCTCGTGCCCGCGCCGATCTCGTAGAGCTTGGCGTCGCGCAGCAGGCGGCCCGTCGGATACTCGTTGATGTAGCCGTTGCCGCCCAGCGCCTGGATCGCCTCCAGCGCCATCCACGTC
>JAJLJT010000339.1:0-4271 GCA_033844555.1 Alphaproteobacteria bacterium
GGAGAAGACGCCGGCCGCCGCGCCCGCGACGGCCATGCCGGGCGGCAGATCCGGGCCGGGAACGAAGGCCGAGAGCGCCTCGTCCCACTTTGGCCGCCCGCGCTGATGGCAGGTCAGGTGCACATTGGGGTTCCAGCCGCCCGACACGGCGAGCGTGTCGCAGGCGAGCGCGCGCGTGCTGCCGTCGGGGCGGCGCACGGCAATTCCCCGCAGGCCGAGGCGGCCCCGCGTGCCAACGACCGACGCGCCCGACAGAACCTCGCAACCCGCATGGGACGGCGCGTCGGCGCGCGGGTCGATAATGGCCGCGACGGATACGCCGCGCGCGAGCAGGTCGCTCGCCGTGCGGTGCCCGTCGTCGCAGGCCGCGAACACCGCGACCGAGCGGCCCGGCGCAGCGGCCCAGCGGTTGACATAGGCGCGCACCGCGCCCGCCAGCATCACGCCGGGGCGGTCGTGGTCCGGGAAGGCGACCGGGCGCTCCGTGGAACCGGCGCACAGCAGCGTGCGGCGCGCGTAGATCCGCCACAGCGTCTGGCGCGGCTTGCCCGGAGGCGGCGCGGCGAGGTGATCGCAGACCCGCTCGACCGCGCCGTAAATGCCATGATCGAACGCCCCGTAGACCGTCGTGCGCGGCATGACCCGCACATTGGGAAGGCTCGCGAGTTCGGCGAGCGCGCCCGCGACCCACTCGGCAGCCGGCGCATCGTCGAGCGGCGCGGTCTCCGCCAGCAGCCGCCCGCCGGGGGCGAAATCCTCGTCCGCCAGCACGACGCGCGCGCCCGCCCGGCCCGCCGTCAGCGCCGCCGCGAGACCCGCAGGCCCCGCGCCGGCGATCAGCAGGTCGCAGTGCAGGAAGCCCTTGTCGTAGAGATCGGGGTCGGCCTCCATGGCGAGACGCCCGAGGCCCGCCGCGCGCCGGATCAGCGGCTCGTAGACCTTCTCCCAGAAGCTCTTGGGCCACATGAAGGTCTTGTAATAGAAGCCCGCCGCGAGAAAGGGCGCGAGCGCGCCGTTCGCCGCCATGACGTCGAAGGAAAGCGACGGCCAGCGGTTCTGGCTCTGCGCCTCCAGCCCGTCGAACAGCTCGGCGACCGTGGCGCGGGTGTTCGGCTCCCGCCGCGCGCCCCGGCGCAACTCGACGAGCGCGTTCGGCTCCTCCGAGCCCGCGGAGAAGACCCCGCGCGGGCGGTGATACTTGAAGCTGCGGCCCATGAGCCGCACGCCATTGGCAAGCAGGGCGGAGGCGAGCGTGTCGCCCGGATGCCCCTCGAACGCCTTGCCGTCGAAGCGGAAACGCAGGGTCCGGCCACGGTCGACGAGGCCGCCCGCGAGGCGGTTCGCCTGGCTCATCGGTCCCGCCCCAGGGCCAGCGCCACATCGCGCGCGAGTTCGGCCTTCAGGATCTCGTGCGTCAGCGTGTTGCGGGTCACGACCAGCCAGGAGCGGTCGCCATGCTCGTGAAACCAAAGCTCCCGATGCACGCCCGCCGGGTTGTCGCGCAGATAGAGATGGTCGTGGAAGCGGCCGGGGGCATCCTCCGCCATGCCGTCGGGGCGCGCGATCAGGGACGCGTCGCCCAGATAGACGAACTCCTGCGCGTCGCGCGGGCCGAGCAGGGGGTGAGGGATCATCATGCGCGCACCCTCCTCAATGCAGGTTCGGCTGGGCGCCCGCGCCCTTCTCGTCGATCATGCGGCCGTGCCGGAAACGGTCGAGCCGGTAGGCGGCGGCGGTCGGGTGCGGCGCGCCGGTTGCGAGCAGGTGCGCGAAGGCGTACCCCGACGCCGGCGTCGCCTTGAAGCCGCCGTAGCACCAGCCGCCGTTGAAGCAGAGCCCCTCGACCGGCGTCGCGTCGACGATCGGGGAGCCGTCCATCGACATGTCCATCACCCCGCCCCACATCCGCAGCAGGCGGGCCCGGCCGATCATCGGCATCAGCGCCATGCCGCCCTCGGCCACGTCCTCGACGACGGGCAGGTTGCCGCGCTGGGCGTAGGAGTTGTAGCCGTCGATGTCGCCGCCGAAGACGAGCCCGCCCTTGTCGGACTGGCTGACGTAGAAATGCCCGGCCCCGAATGTGATGACGCCCGGCAGCACGGGCTTCAGCCCCTCGCTGACGAAGGCCTGGAGCACATGGCTCTCGATCGGCAGGCGCAGTCCGGCCATCGCCATCACCCGGCCCGAGTTTCCGGCGACCGCGACCCCCACCTTGCCGCAGGCGATGAAGCCGCGGCCCGTCTCCACGCCGGTCACGCGCCCGCCTTCGATACGGAACCCCGTGACCTCGCAGTTCTGGACGATGTCGACGCCGTGCCGGTCGGCGGAACGGGCATAGCCCCAGGCGACGGCGTCGTGGCGCACGGTGCCGCCGCGGCGCTGCAACAGCCCGCCCTTGATGGGGAACCGCGCGTTCCCGAAGTCGAGGAAAGGCGCCAGCGCCCGCACGCCGTCCGCATCGAGGAGTTCGGCGTCGACGCCGTGCAGCCGCATGGCGTTGCCGCGCCGCCGGTAGGCGTCGCGCTGCGCGTCGGTGTGGCAGAGGTTCAGCACGCCGCGCTGGCTGACCATGGCGTTGTAGTTGAGGTCCTGCTCCAGCCCCTCCCACAGCTTCATGGAGAACTCGTAGAAGGGGATGTTGCCGTCGAGCAGGTAGTTCGAGCGGACGATGGTCGTGTTGCGCCCGACATTGCCGCCGCCGATCCACCCCTTTTCGAGCACGGCGACCCGGCGCACGCCATAGACCGTGGCGAGGTAGTGGGCGGTTGCGAGCCCGTGCCCCCCGCCGCCCACGATCACCACGTCGTAGCTGTCCTTGGGCGCGGCGTCCCGCCAGGCGGGCGTCCATCCGCGATGGCCGGTCAGCCCTTCCTTGAGTATCCGCAGTGCCGAGTAGCGCATCGCAAGGCCCCATGCTTCCGCACCCAGACCTAGCACCGCGCGGGCGACACGAATATTGCGTCAGTGACAATTCCTGTTCAAATAACGCCATGACATCCGACACGCCCAGACCGCGCCGCTTCGGCTTCATCCTCGTCGAGGGGTACCCGCTCATGTCGACGGCGGCGGCGGTCGAGCCGCTGCGCGCGGCGAACCTGCTGTCGGGGCAGGCGCTCTACGATCTCCGGTTTCTTTCACTGGACGGTGAGGAGGCGCACGCCTCGGTCGGCGCGCTGTTCCGCACCGCGCCCATCGCGCAGGCGGGAACCGGCTTCGACCTGGTGTTCGTCGTCGCGGGCGGCGATCCGGTCGGGTTCCGTCACCGGGGGCTGACAGCCTGTCTGCGGCAGCTTGCCGCCCGCGGGGTGCCGCTCGGCGGCATATCGGGGGGCGCGGCGATCCTCGCGGAAGCGGGCCTGCTCGCCAACCGGCGCTTCACCGTGCACTGGGAGCACTACGATGCACTGCAGGCTCGGTCCGCCGATTACATGATGGAACGGCGGCTGTTCGTCATCGACCGCGACCGCTATTCCTGCGCGGGCGGCACGGCCCCGCTCGACATGATGCACGCCATCGTCGCGGGCGAGCATGGGGCCGCACTCGCCCGCCGGGTCAGCGACTGGTTCATCCAGACCCGCATCCGCCCGGCGGACGATCCGCAGCGCGCCGCAGCAGAAAGCCGCTACCGCCTGATGAACCCGTGCCTGGCGGCGGCGGTCGAACTGATGGAAAGCCACCTCGCCGACCCCCTCAGCCTCGACCAGATCGCCCGGCTTTCGGGCATCGGCAAGCGCCAGCTTCAGCGGCTGTTCGCGGCCGAACTGGGCATGAGCGCGTCGGCATTCTACCGCGGGCTGCGCCTCGACCTCGCGGCCCGGCTGCTGACCGGGACGGGCCTGCCGCTCGCCGAGGTCGCGGGCGCCACCGGGTTCTCCGCCGTCTCGCACTTCGTTCAGGCCTTCGCGGCCCGGCACGGGCAGACGCCCGCGCGCTACCGCCGGACCGGCGCGCGCGGCTGACGGCCCCCCGCCTAGCGGAAGGGCGAGAAGTCGGGCTGGCGCTTCTCGACGAAGGCCTGGTTGCCTTCCCGCGCCTCGTCCGATTTGACGAAGGACGCAAGGCCGTCGGCGGCCATCTTGACCTGGCCGAAGATGTGCGCGCTGTCGGCGTTGAAGGAATGCTTCAGGAAGCGCAGCGCGGTCGGGCTGAGCGCCGCGGCCTCCCGCGCCCAGGCGCGCGCGGTGGGGATCAGCTCGGCCGACGGCACGACGGCGTTGGCGAGCCCCCAGTCGAGCGCCTGCTGCGCCGAATACTGGCGGCAGAAGAACCAG
>JAJLJT010000340.1:0-5152 GCA_033844555.1 Alphaproteobacteria bacterium
GGGGCCGAGCGCGGCAGGCCGAAGGTCTGGATGAAGAGCGCAAGGCCCAGGAGGCCGAACACGATGGACGGCACGGCCGCGAGGTTGTTGATGTTCACCTCGATCAGGTCGGTGATGCGGTTCTTCGGGGCGAACTCCTCGAGATAGACGGCCGCGGCGATGCCGAGGGGGAAGGAGATCAGGAAGCAGACGAGCAGGGCGTAGAAGGAGCCGACGATGGCGCCCGCGAGGCCCGCAAGTTCCGGAAAGCGGCTGTCTGCGTCAAGGAACAGGCCGCTGTTGAACACCCGCTCGACGCGGCCCTGCGCCTCGAGCTGCTCGAACCAGGCGATCTCGCGGTCGGCGACGCGGCGGCGGTTTTCCGGCAGCGTGCGGTCGATGACACCCTTTGCGAGCTGGTCGAACGGGTCGGAGACCGGCACGGTGACGGAGAAGGTCTGGCCGATCAGATCCGGGTCGGAGATCACGCGGTCGCGCACCTGCAAGGCCGCGCCGCGGCTGAGGATGCCGCCAAGGTCCCTCTTGGCGCGCCGGTCGGTCACGCCGGGAAACAGCGCCTCGAAACTGTCGGAGACGAACTTGCGGTAATTGCCTTCCGCAGGATCGGCCGGGTCGACGGCGCCGGCCGGCACCGTCACGTCGAAGGTCACCACCGTCTCGACGAAGGCGAGATATCCCTTCGTCACAAGCGAGGCGATCAGGATGCCGAGCAGGCCGATGGCGACGGCGATCGCGGCGATTCCGTAGAGCTTCAGCCGCCGGTCGGCGGCATAGCGCCGCCGCCGCCGCGTGCCGGCGCGGTCGGAACTCCAGTCGAAGGAGGGGGCCTCGGTCGTGTCGGTCATGGGGTCACTCGTATTTCTCGCGGTAGCGCTGCACGATGCGCAGCGCCACGACGTTCAGGCACAGCGTGACGAGGAAGAGGACGAGCCCGAGCGCGAAGGCCGCAAGCGTCTTCGGATTGTCGAACGCCGTGTCCCCGATCAGCAGGGTCACGATCTGCACGGTCACCGTCGTCACGCCTTCCAGCGGGTTGGCGGTCAGCGTGGCCATCAGGCCCGCCGCCATCACCACGATCATGGTCTCGCCGATCGCGCGGCTGAGCGCCAGCAGGATGCCGCCGACGATGCCAGGCAGGGCGGCCGGCAGCAGCACCTTGGTGATCGTCTCGCCCTTGGTCGCGCCCATGGCGAGCGAACCGTCGCGCATCGCGCGCGGCACGGCCTTCAGCGCGTCGTCGGACAGCGACGAGATGAAGGGGATGATCATGATGCCCATCACACCGCCTGCGGCCAGCGCGCTGTTCGGCGACACGGTGATTCCCATGACGCTGCCGGCATCGCGCACGGCCGGCGCGACGGTCAGGACCGCGAAGAAGCCGTAGACGACCGTGGGGACGCCCGCGAGGATCTCCATGATCGGCTTGACGACCGCCCGCACGCGCTTGTCGGCGTACTCGACGAGATAGATCGCCGAGAACAGCCCGATGGGCGTGGCGACCAGCATGGCGATCGCCGCGATCAGCAGCGTGCCCGTGAACACCGGCACCGCGCCGAACGCACCGGCGCCCGCCACCTGATCGGCGCGGATGGCGATCTGCGGCTCCCAGTTCAGGCCGAAGAAGAATTCATGCGGCGGTACGAGCCGGAAGAACTGGATCGCCTCGAACACGAGCGAGGCGATGATGCCCAGCGTGGTGAAGATGGCCACCACGGAGGAGAAGATCATCAGCCCGCTCACGGTCCGCTCGAACCCCTGGCGGGCCCGGAAACGCGGCGTCAGCCGGGAGCGGACAACGAGGAGGAGCAGGATCATCAGCGAGACGGCGACCACCAGCATGGCCCAGCGGGCGAGGCCTTCCCAGCGGAGGAGCGTCTCGCCCGCGGTCACGATCTCGGGCGAGGGGGTTCCGAAAATCCGGCCGGCGGCGACGTTGCGGATCTCGCTCAGCATGAGCGCGCGCTCGGCCGCGCTCGCGCCCTCGGTCATGGCTTCGGGCAAAGTGGCGAGGATCAGCCGGTCGAGCACCGCCCCCTGCAGCAGAAGCCACAGCAGCACGAGCACGAGCGCCGGCATCCCGACCCAGATTGCCACATAAGCGCCGTGATAGACCGGCCGCGAGTGCACCTGGGCACCGTGCGACGCGACGAAGCCGCGCGCGCTCGACCGCCCCGCATAGAAGGCGGCGAGACTGAAGGCGACAATGGCGAGGAGAAGATAGCCGGTCACGGTAATCGTCCGTCGTGCGCTCTGGTCAGATCGGACCGGGATATCCCCGGCCGCAGGGAAACGCAGGGCCGGCCGAACCGCAGCGCACCCGCGGATCGGCCGGCACAGGCGTCACAGGCTCAGCTGCCGTAGCGGCCCATCTTGCCACCCTCGACGGCCTGGGTGCGGATCTCCTCGCGCTTGGCGTCGGACATCGGGATCAGGCCGCGCTCCTCGAGATAGCCGCCGGGGCCCATGGCGTTCTCGGACACATATTCTTCCACGAACTCCTGCAGGCCGGGAACCACACCGCGGTGCGCGTTCTTCACATAGAAGAACAGAGGGCGCGACACGGTGTAGGACCCGTCGGCGATGGTGTCCTCGTTCGGCACGACGCCGTTCACCGCGACCGGCTTCAGCGTATCCTGGTTCTCGTAGAGGAAGGAGTAGCCGAAGATGCCCAGCGCATTGGGATCGGCCTGGAGACGCTGGACGATCAGGTTGTCGTTCTCGCCCGCCTCGATGAAGGGACCGTCCTGGCGCATGCGGCCGCAGACTTCCTTGCGCTCCTTCTTGTCGAGGGCCTTGATGGCCTCGAACGCCTCGCAGCCTTCCTCCATCACCAGCTCGACGAAGGCGTCGCGCGTGCCGGAGGTGGGCGGCGGGCCGAACACGGTGATTTCGGCCTTGGGCAGCGACGGGTCGATGTCGCTCCACAGCTTGTAAGGGTTGTCGACGATCTTGCCGTCGACGGCGACCTTCGCGGCCAGGGCCTGGAAGATCTGCGCCTTGGTCAGATCGATCTCGGGACCTTCCTGCGCGTGAGCGATGGACAGGCCGTCGGAACCGATCTGCACCTCGGTGACGCTGTCGACGCCGTTCTTCTGGCACAGCTCGAACTCGGACTTCTTCATGGCGCGCGACGCGCCCGTGATGTCCGGGAAGTCGAGGCCGACACCGCCGCAGAAGATCTGCATGCCACCGCCGGTCCCCGTGGACTCGACCACCGGCGCCTTGTTGGCGGTCATGGCGGCGAACTCCTCCGACACCGCCTGGGTGTAGGGGAAGACGGTGGACGAACCGACGATGCGGATCTGATCGCGTGCCTCTGCCGCGCCGACGAAGGCGACCGATGCGACGGCTGCAAGGCCCAGTGCGTTCAGTTTCATGACTCCCTCTCCGTATCCTGGAGTTTCCGGCCGCCGCGGATCGGCGCCCGTCTGGGGAGAGCAGGTAACGGTGCCCTGTTACACCTTTGTGACAAACGCGCAAAGAGATTGTGACAAGCCGGCGCCGTTCGAAAGCCCCCCGAAACAGCCGTCAGGACGCGCGGGCCCGCAGCGGGACGACCTTCGGGGAGCTCTCCGCAGCGTCCGCCCCCGGGCGTGCGGGAAGCCAGACAGTGAAAATGGAGCCCTCGCCCGCCACACTCTCGATGTCGAGCACCCCCCCATGCCGGTTGACGATGTGCTTCACGATGGCGAGGCCGAGGCCGGTGCCTCCACGGTTGCGGCTCTCGGACGCGTTGACGCGATAGAAGCGCTCCGTCAGCCGCGGAATATGGTCGCGGGGAATGCCGATGCCACGGTCGACGACGCAGATGCCGACCATGCCGCCCGACGGCGGCTGCCCGTCGGCGAGGCGCAACACGACGGGCGTGTCCGCGCGGCCGTATTTCAGCGCATTGTCGATCAGGTTCTGGAACACCTGGGTCAGCTGGTCGGCGTCCCCCACAACCTCGATCGGGCGCGCGGGCAGATCGAGAGTGACGGTCATCCGCCGCTCCGCCGCGACCGGACGCAAGGCATCGACAGCTTCCGACAGGAGACGGTTCAGATCCGCCGTCTCGGAGGGCGGCACATGCTCGCTGAGTTCGATCCGGCTCAGCGACAAGAGGTCGTCGATCAGCCTGCCCATGCGCGCCGCCTGGCCCGCCATGATGTCGAGGAAGTGGGCCCGAGCCTCCGGATCGTCGCGCGCCGGGCCTTGCAGCGTCTCGATGAAGCCCGCGAGCGAGGCGAGAGGCGTGCGCAACTCGTGGCTGGCGTTCGCGACGAAGTCGGCGCGGAGCTGCTCCACCCGGCGGACCGCGCTGACGTCGAAACAGGTCACGCAGGCCGCAGGCGCGGTGTCGCCAGCCTCCTCCGCCCGTCCGGCAAGCGGCGCGACCGCCGCGCCGTAGTGCCGCTCGACCGGCACGCGTACGGCGAAATCCACCTGCTCCGCCACGCCGCTTTCGATCACCCGCTCGACCGCGTGAACGAGCGCCGGATGGCGCAGCGCGGAAGTCAGGTGCCGCCCCGCGGCCAGCCCGCGGAAGGCATGGCGGGCGGCGCCGTTCGACAGGAGCACGCGACCGCGCCGGTCGACAAGGACAAGCGGCTGCGGCAAGGCCTCCAGCACGTCGCCATAGGAGAGCGGCGGGGCAGCCTGAGGTCTCGCCGAGCCGGAAGGAACCACGGCCTCCGCCTCTGTCTCCGTCTCCGCTTCAGGCGCCACGGCCGCGCCAGCCCACGCCAACGCCAGGGCGGCGGACACGCCCGCGAGCGCCAGGGCAGCGGCCAGCGCCACCGGAATTGCACCGAGCCCGCCCGCGACGAGGGCCCCGCCGGAGATGCCCGCGCACACGAGCGCGCCCCCCGCGATCACCGCCTGCATGGCGCGCGGACGCGGGCGGGATGGACCTTCGGCGGACAATCCGAATCGCATGGCGGCACTCTTCCTCCCCAACAGGGCACGAGGAATTCCATCGAGGCGTGACCGTTTTGTGACGCTGCGTGTAAGCAATCTGACATACCGGCGACAGGCAGCACGCCGCAGCGCCCCGGAGCGGCATGGCGACCCCGGCAGGATTCGAACCTGCGACCTACGGATTAGGAATCCGTTGCTCTATCCTGCTGAGCTACGGGGCCATCGCGCCGGTCCGGGACATAGCAGAACTCGC
>JAJLJT010000341.1:0-1562 GCA_033844555.1 Alphaproteobacteria bacterium
GCCGGAGACGGTCAGGGGCAAGCGCGTGCTCGACTTCGGCGCGGGCTCGGGCCTCGTCGCCATCGCAGCGATGATGTCCGGCGCCGCGGAGGCGACGGGGGCCGACATCGACCGCTTCGCGGCGGCCGCCATGCGCCTCAACGCCCGCCTGAACGGCGTGGAGATCGCGGTGACGACTCAGGACCTGATCGGCACGGACGCCGGCTGGGATGTCGTGCTGTGCGGCGACGTCTGCTACGAGAAGCCGCTCGCCGACCGCCTGCTCGCGTGGCTCACGGACCTCGCGCATCGCGGCGCGGACGTGCTGATCGGCGATCCGGGGCGCACCTATCTGCCACGCGCGCACCTTGTCGAAGTGACGGCCTATGCCGTCCAGACCTCGCGAGAACTGGAGGACACCGACGTGCGCAACGCCCGCGTCTACCGGCTGGCGCCCCGCGCGGGGTCTTCGTCCGCCTGACCGCCGGGCAGAAGCTCGGCCCTGAGGAACCGCTCCGCCCAGCCCAGTTGCCGCGGACCGGCAAGACCGGAGGGAACGTAGATCGCGGCCCCCTCCCCCTCGATCATCAGCGCCTCACCCGGCGTGCCCGGCGCCGTGGCGCGGCGCACGCGGCGCACCTCGGCGCGCGGCAGTTCCGCGGCCGGGGCCAGGAACCCCTTCCGCGCGAAAGGCAGGATGGACGCCGCCCGCGCCCCCGCCCGCGCCATTGGCTGGTCGAGGCGCACCGTATCGTGCGTCAGCAGGAGCCCGCGCCGCCCGCTCTGCCGCAGTACGAGGCCCAGCACGGCCACCAGCGCGGCAAGGATCAGCGACAGCGTGAGGACCGGCCGCCAGAGATCGGGCGCAAGCCACAGGCCGGAGCCGAGCACCGCCAGCGGAAGGAACGCGGCAAGCCCGATCACGCCGCCCGCGCGCCGTCCCGAAAGCCCGATGGCGAGACGGACGGACCCGTCCTCCGCAACGCGCTCGACCCGCACGCCCGAAGGCGGCGGGCCGAGGCCGGCACAGGTGGCGAAATCGGTCTCAGGCATCGCGCATTGAAGACTACTCGATCAGACGCGGGCCGGAACTGCCCAACAGCGAGGTCTTCATGTCATCGAACGCCTTGGTCAGCGACTGCATGTTGTTGGCCGAATACATCGTTTCGGAATTGCTCGCGCAGCGCTTGAAATAGGGCTGCGCGCGGCTGTCGCCATTGATGTAGAAGACATGGATCTCGATCCCGGCGTCCTTCATCTGCTTGCACATCTCCTCCACATGCTTCATCGCGTATGCGGTGGGGGAGTTGTTCACATAGGTTTCGCCCCACGGCGGCACCGGTCCCCACCACGGGTGCCCCATACCGCCCATTTCCCAGTAGTAGGCCTCGGACTTTCCGTCGAGGAGCAGGGCAACCACCTTGCGCTTGTCGCCATAGGCCGAGGGATAGCCAGGGCGGCCCCATTCCCCGGTCCAGTTCGGCGAGAGCATGCGCCAGGCCCACGCGATGCCCTGGTCGAAGCGTCCCGTGCCGCCCTTCTTCGCCTGCTGCATGGCAGTGCGAATGTCCTTCGGGTCCGTC
>JAJLJT010000342.1:0-10089 GCA_033844555.1 Alphaproteobacteria bacterium
TGTGCATGGCCCTGGCTGCCGTAGCCGACGATCGCGACCTTCTTCCCCTTGATCAGGTTGAGGTCGGCATCCCGGTCGTAATAAACGCGCATTCTTTTCTGTCTCCTTCGGTCTATAGGGTCGGTTTCGGCTGTCGGGACCGGCCGGAAAAGGGCCGCGTCAACTCAGTCCCCAGCCATAATACTGATACGCTTGCTGGAACGGCGCGAGCGTGTCTTCCTCGGCGATAACCCGGACGAACGCCGGGATGGAGAACACCGCCGCGAGATAATTTGCAAGCCGCGGATAGTTCGCCCGGTCGACGCGCACGCCGGCCAGAAGCCCCGCGCGCATGCTGGCCCCGATCGCGATATCTGCGATCGACAGGCCGCCACACAGGAAACCGGATTCCGGCAGCGCACCTTCGAGCCGCTGGAGCAGTCCCGGCACTTCAACGCTCAACGCCTGCTGCACGACACCTTCGTCGGACGGCTGGCCCAGGTGAAGCTGCCGGATCACACGCTGGAAGAACAGCCGTCCGGACATCGCCATCAGAAGCTCGTTGTTGGCGAAGACGTGCGCCTGCGCCGCCTGCTCCCGCGCGGGCGACACCGACGGCAGCAGCGGCACGCCGGGATAGGTCCGCTCCAGATGGGTAAAGATGTCCACGGCGTTCGTCATGGTCGCGGTCCCGTCGCGCAGGACCGGCACGCGCCCCGTGGGATTGATCTGCGCCAGACGCTCACGCTCGGTGTACGGGTCCACGGGATCGTAGGAGTAGGCGAGGCCCTTGACCTCCAACGCAACCCGGACTTCGCGTACCGCCGGCGAATACTGGAACCCGTACAACTCGATCATCTGACTCTCTCTCCTTGCGACGCCGATTTCGTGTCCACCAGGGGCTCGACACCCCGCTTGATGGCCACCGCCCCGGTCCGGGCGACGTCGTTCAGGCCGAGAGGACGCATCAGATTGACGAATGCGTCGATCTTCGAAGCCGCACCCGTCAGTTCGAACACGAAGCTCTCGTGGGTCGTATCGACCACGCGGGCCCGGAACGCATCCGCAAGGCGCAGAGCCTCGACCCGTTTGTCGCCGGTCGAGCGCACCTTCACCAGAGCAAGTTCCCGCTCCAGCGACGGCCCCTCGATCGTGAGGTCGATGACCGTATGCACGGGCACGAGCCGGTCGAGCTGGTTCTTGATCTGCTCGATGACCATCTCGGTCCCGCTGGTAACGATCGTAATACGGGAAAGGTGCTTGGCGGAATCAACTTCCGCGACGGTGAGGCTTTCGATGTTGTAGCCACGGCCCGAAAACAGGCCGATGACGCGGGCGAGCACGCCGGACTCGTTGTCCACGAGGACGGCGATGGTGTGCTGTCGGATGGGTTCCGGCGCTCTCATGGCGGTATTCCCCTGCCCTTCGCGCGGGGCTTATAGCCCAAAGCCCCCGCGAATGAAAAAGATCAAGGACGTGCGAAATCCCGCCCCGACCGGCCACCTGCCGGTCCGGGGGGATCGTGGATACGGCGCTCAGACGAGCATCTTGCCTTCTTCGTCGATCTCGGTGCGCTCTTCGTCTTCCTCGCCGAGGATCATCTCGTTGTGCGCCTTGCCCGACGGGATCATGGGGAAGCAGTTTTCCTGCTGGTCCACGAGGCAGTCGAACACCACCGGACGATCGGTCACCGACAGCATCTCCGCGATCTTGTCGTCGAGCGTGGCGGGGTCTTCCGCCCGGATACCGACGCCGCCGAAGGCTTCGGCCAGCTTGACGAAGTCGGGGAGCGCCGCCGAGTAGCTCTCCGAATAGCGCCCGCCATGCAGCAGTTCCTGCCACTGGCGCACCATGCCCATGTACTGGTTGTTGAGAATGAACACCTTGACCGGCAGGCGGTACTGCACCGCGGTCGACAGTTCCTGGATGTTCATGAGGATCGAGGCCTCGCCCGCGATGTCGATCACGGTCGCCTCCGGGTGCGCGATCTGCACCCCGATCGCGGCCGGCAGGCCGTAGCCCATGGTGCCGAGGCCGCCGGACGTCAGCCAGCGGTTCGGTTCGTCGAAGCCGAAGAACTGGGCCGCCCACATCTGGTGCTGCCCGACTTCGGTCGAGATGTAGGTGTTCGGCCCCTTGGTCGCCTCGTACAGGCGCCGGATGGCATGCTGCGGCTTGATGACACCGCCGTTCTGGCGGAAGGCAAGGCAGTTGCGCTCCCGCCACGTGTCGATCTGTTTCCACCAGGCGGCCAGCGCCTTCTTGTCGGGCTGGACCGCCTCGGACCGGTAGATCCGCAGCAGATCCTCCAGCACATGGGCCACGTCCCCCACGATCGGCACATCGACACGGACGTTCTTGTTGATCGACGACGGGTCGATGTCGATGTGGATCTTCTTCGAGTGCGGCGCGAAGGCGTCGAGACGCCCGGTCACGCGGTCGTCGAAGCGCGCACCGATGCAGATCATCAGGTCGCAATCGTGCATCGCCCAGTTCGCCTCGTAGGTGCCGTGCATGCCGAGCATGCCGAGCCACTGCCTGTCGGAGGCCGGGTAGGCGCCAAGGCCCATGAGCGTCGAGGTGATCGGGAAGCCCGTCGTGCGCACAAGCTCACGCAGCAGGTGGCTCGCCTCGGGACCGGAATTGATCACGCCGCCGCCGGTATAGAACACCGGACGCTTCGCCTCCGCGATCAGCCGCACTGCCTCGCGCACCTTCTCCATGTCGCCCTTGACGCGGGGCTGGTAGGAGCGGTGCTTGATGTTCTGCGGGCCCGTATAGCGGCACTTGGCGAACTGCACATCCTTGGGGATGTCGACGACGACCGGGCCGGGGCGCCCGCTCGTCGCGACGTAGAACGCCTCGTGCAGCGTGCGCGCCAGTGCATCGGGTTCCTTCACCAGCCAGTTGTGCTTGGTGCACGGTCGCGTGATGCCGACGGTGTCCGCCTCCTGGAAGGCGTCGTTGCCGATCAGGTGCGTCGGCACCTGGCCGGTCAGGCAGACGATCGGGATCGAATCCATCAGCGCGTCGGTCAGGCCCGTGACGGCATTGGTCGCGCCGGGACCGGACGTGACGAGCACCACACCCGGCTTGCCGGTCGAACGCGCATACCCCTCCGCGGCGTGCACCGCACCCTGCTCGTGCCGGACGAGGATGTGACGGATCGAGTTCTGCTTGAACAGTTCGTCGTAGATCGGAAGTACCGCGCCGCCGGGATATCCGAACACCACGTCGACGCCCTGGTCGACGAGGGCTTTCAGAACGGCTTCTGCTCCGGTCATTTCCTGCGCGGACATGGTCGCGATTTCCTTCCTCGATCAGCTTGCGAACCTTCAGGCCGCATTCGGCCTTCAGGGAACCTACAACGCAACAAAAAGATCAGGCGGCCTGGTTTCCCAAACCGCCATGCGGTTGCCCCGCGATGGCCTTCCCTCGCGACGGCGGCGGCACGCTAGCCCCGCCGCCTCACGCGGTCAACCCGTTTTCGCAAAGAAACTGAAAGATGGAGGCCAGTCTTTTGTCATTTTCTTTCTCGGCAAGCACCTTCCACGCAATCATCTGAGTGCGCGCCCAGGTCATCTGGCGCTTGGCATAGCGGCGCGAGGCGATCTTGGCCGCCGCGACCGCGTCTGCGCGGGAAAGCCCGCCGCGCAAGTGGGCCAGAAGGTCCGGCACGCCCAGTGCGCGCATGGCCGGAAGGTCGGGGGAAAGATTTTGCGCCGCCAGCGCCCGCACCTCGTCGAGCGCGCCTTCCGCCATCATCGTGTCGAAGCGCGCGTCGATGCGGGCGTAGAGCCAGTCGCGCGGAGGCGTCAGCACGACCGGCACGGCGCGTGACAGCGGCAGTCGCGGGGCTGCGGCGGCGGCCTGCCATGCGGCGAGCGGACGGCCCGTCGCCTCCAACACCTCCCACGCGCGCACGATGCGCTGCCCGTCGCTGGAGCGGATCGCCGCGGCACTGTCAGGGTCGCGGGCGGCAAGATCGGCGTGCATCGCGGCTGGCCCGCTCTGCGCCAATCGCGCACGCGCCGCCTCCCGCACTGCGGCCGGAACAGCCGGAATCTCGGACAGCCCCTCGGTCAGCGCCTTGAAATAGAGTCCTGTGCCCCCGACGATCACCGCCATGCGGCCTTCGGCTTCGAGCCGGTCGAGCACAGCGCGCGCGTCCCGCAGCCATTGGCCCGCCGAATAGGCGGCGGATGCCGGGACGTGGCCGAAGAGATGATGCGGAATGCCGCACCGCTCGTCTTCTGCGGGCTGGGCCGAGAGGATCGCCAAGTCGCGGTAGACTTGCATGGAATCGGCGTTGATCACCTCGGCGCCGAGACGCTCTGCGACCGCCACCGCCAGCGCCGTCTTGCCGCTGGCGGTGGGTCCCGCGATCAGGACGGCTGTGCGGTGCTCAGAACCTCGCCCGGAAGTCGACGACCCCGGCGGTGTTGTCCCCGTTGAAATCATGCCGCACTTTGGCACTGAGACTGGAGTTCTGGCCAGTCTTCGCGGTGAGCGCAACCTCGGCGAAGGCCGTATCGGCCGCGAGATTGCCGACAACGCGTACGCTGCCGCTGACCGGGTTGCCCGATATGGCCAGCTTGCCCTCGACCTCCTCGGTCTCCTTGCCATTGTGGACGCCCACCCGGTAGGCCGCCGACGCTGTCACGTTCGACACCGGCACCTTGGCTTCTGCGACGAGCCGATGATTGTCGCCGCCATCCGGCGACATGGCGAAGGTGGCCTGCGCGCTGGCAGGCCCCACCGAAGCGCGGACCGCCGGGCCCACCATCGGCGCTTCGCCGTCGTTCAGCACCTCGTGCATGTGGACGCCTGCACTGATGCTGCCGGAGGCGGCGCTTCCGGCCCGCAGCGGCCAGACGGTCGCCTCGACCGAACCGGGCTTGATGTCGGCATGAGCCGTCGGCAGTCCGCTCGACGGGTCCATTGCGGAAAGCCGCATCCGGTCGGGCGTCAGCTTGTCGCTGGATTCCGGCGCAAGCCGCGAATGATTGTCGGTGACGTTGAGCGATACGACGCCTTCCGGATCCTTGCTCGTGATCGTCCTGTCGATTCCGCCGTCGAGCCTGGCTGCAAAACCGTTCGTTCCGGTGAGGCCCGCCGGCCGATCGGGCAGCGTCACGGTCATCGGACCCGCCTCTTCCCGTGCCGTGCCGAACGCAGCCTCGAACGCCATAAGGCCACCGCCGGGCCCTACTCCGACGCTCCGCTCCCCGCCGAGGGCGCTCGCGCCGTACATGTCTGCCTGCCCCATGATGCCTCCAGTGAAGATCTCCGACTTTTACACTTAATGCCAGATAGTGTCCCATTATGAAATAAAATTGCCGGTGAATGCAACCCTCGTCTGAACCCGGTTGCGGAAAGGCCCACCCGCGCGTAAGAGCGCGACAGGAGCTTTACCACCAGCAGGAAGGATCGGGCGGATGCAGGCCGCGTCGCATGTTCTCGTTCTCACGGCGGCTGCGGGCGACCGGGCCCTGACGCCTGCAACCGTTCAGCATGTCCGCGACCACGTGGGCGGCGAGGCTCTCGGCGCGGCTGTCTGGCTCGCCGACGGCGTCGCCGCGGAAATGCCGGTGCGGGCGCACGATGCCGCTGCCGTGCTGGCGGCCGGGCGCGAGGCGCTCTCCGGCCTCAGGGTCGATGCGAACACGGTGCCGGCCGAAGGGCGGCGCAAGAAGCTGCTCGTGGCCGACATGGATTCCACGCTGATCGAGAACGAGTGCATCGACGAGCTGGCCGACGTCGCGGGGATCGGGGCGCATGTCGCGGCCATCACGGAACGGGCGATGCGCGGCGAGCTGGACTTCGAGGCCGCGCTGACCGAGCGGGTCGGGCTGCTCAAGGATCTGCCGGTCGGCGCGCTGGAGGATACCTACCGCAGCCGCATCCGCTTCATGGCCGGTGCGCGGGCGCTGGCGCAGACGATGACGCGCAACGGTGCGCATACGGTCATCGTCTCGGGCGGCTTCACCTTCTTCACCGAGCGGGTCGCGGCGCATCTCGGCTTTGCCGAGAACCTCGCCAACCGGCTGGAAACAGCGGATGGCCGCCTGACGGGGACCGTCATTCCGCCGATCCTGGGCCGCGCCGCCAAGCGCGAGACCCTGCTCGCCACGCGCGAGCGGCTTGGCCTCGCGCCGCACGAGACGATCGCCGTCGGAGACGGAGCGAACGATCTGGAGATGCTGTCACAGGCCGGCTTCGGCGTCGCGTACCGGGCCAAGCCCATCGTGGCTGAGGCCGCCGCGATCCGGATCGATCACGGCGACCTCACGTCGCTTCTGTATCTCCAGGGCTACCGCGCGGACGAGATCGCAGCCGGGTGACCGGCGGCGCCCCCTATTCGCCTTACTTGTCGAGGCGGACCGCAACGAAGCGCAGGTCGCCGCCGCGGTTGAGCAGCAGCAGGATCGACTTGCGCTCGCCCGCCTTCGTCTCTTCCACGAGGCGTGCGACATCGGCTGGCGAGGACACCTCCTGCTGCGCCACCTCGACGATCACGTCGCCCGGACGGATGCCCTTTTCCGCCGCCGCGCTGTCGGCTGCCACTTCGGACACGAGCACGCCCGTCACGTCCTCCGGCACGGAGAACTGGGCCCGCCCCTCTTCGGTCAGGGGTGCGAGCTGGAGCCCCAGCGCGGATACCGTCTCCTGAGCGGACGGGGACGGCGTTGCGCCATCGGCGGCGGCGGCGACGTCCTCCGCCTCCTCCAGCCGCCCGACGCGCACCTGCAGCGTCTGCGTCTTGCCTTCGCGGATCACGTCCACATCCACCGTCTTGCCCACCTCGGTCTCCGCGACGATGCGCGGAAGCTGCCGCATCTCGGGCACCTCCTTGCCGTCGAAGGAGACGATGACGTCGCCCGGCTCGATGCCGGCGTCCGCTGCGGGACCGCCCTCGCTCACGCCCGCGACCAAAGCGCCACGCGCCTTGTCGAGACCGAGGCTCTCCGCGATCTCGTCCGTCACGCTCTGGATCCGGACGCCGAGCCAGCCGCGCCGCGTCTCGCCATACTCGCGAAGCTGCGAGACGACGGACTTGGCCAGGGTCGAGGGAATGGCGAAACCGATGCCGATCGAGCCGCCGCTGGGGGAGATGATGGCCGTGTTCACGCCCACGACCTCGCCGTTCATGTTGAACAGCGGACCGCCCGAATTGCCGCGGTTGATCGCCGCGTCGGTCTGAATGAAGTCGTCATAGGGGCCGGCGTTGATGTCGCGGTTGCGCGCCGAGATGATGCCAACGGACACCGACCCGCCGAGGCCGAACGGATTGCCGATCGCCATCACCCACTCGCCAACGCGCGACGCGTTCGAATCGCCGAACGACACGGACACCAGCGGCTCGTCCGGCTCCACCTTCAGGAGGGCCAGGTCGGTCTTCGGATCGGTACCGACGAGTTCGGCCGGCAGGGTGCGGCCATCGGCGAAGTTCACCTCGATCTCGTCGGCGCCGTCGATCACATGATTGTTGGTGACGATGTAGCCGCTCGCGTCGATCACGAAGCCGGAACCGAGCGACTGCACCCGGCGGGGCTGGCCGTTGCCGCGCTGCTGGCGGTCGAAGAAGTCCTTGAAGAACTCCTCGAACGGCGTTCCGGGCGGAAACTGCGGCATCGGGATGTCCGGCCGCTGGCTCTGCACCGTCTGCGACGTTGCGATGTTCACGACCGCCGGGGAGAGTTGCTCGGCAAGGTCGGCGAAGCTTTCCGGCACGCCGCGCTGGGCGTGGACCGGTTCGAGCGTGCCAGCCGCGAGAACCGACGCGCCGATGAGGGCGAGCCCGAGACCTGCCCCTCGAACCGCCTTGATGAAGTGTCCTGTAATCATGTGTCGAACCTGCCTTCGCTAGTCTGTTCCGCGCGTTCGGCGACGCCGTGTCTGCCCGTGGCGTGCCGGACGGCCGGGAGCGGCCCCTTGCGTGACCAAGGTGGGGCGAGAGCGCCCCTCAGGCAACCGTCTCGCGCCGGGTCCGCGCGCCGTGCGGATATGGCTAAAGAGCGCATGTGGCCAAAACGTGGGCGCAATCCGGAAATTGCGTGCAAGGGATGCTCAGCCGCGGACCAGCCAGACGAGCGCCACGCCCGCCACGGCCACTCCCAGCCCCAGCCGCCGCACCGTTTCCTCGGGCGTCGCCGCCACAAGCGCGATCACGCGGCGCGGCAAGCCGGGAAAGAGCGCATAGAGCGCCCCCTCGATCACAAGCATCAACCCGAAGGCGGCGAGGAGATCACTCATCGCCGCCCCCGGCTTTCGTTGCCCCGGAGTTCGGGGCGGATGGCGTCATTTCGGCGCGGCCAGCGCGTCGCTGTCACCATTGCCCGTCAGCGAACCGAAGTAACGGAAGAACTGCGAATCCGGCGACAGGACGAAGGTCGTCGCCTCATCGCTCATCGCTTCCCGGTAGGCCTGCATCGACCGGTAGAACGTAAAGAACGTGGGGTCCTGACTGTAGGCCTCGGCGAAAATGCGGTTGCGTTCGGCGTCGCCCTGGCCGCGCAGGATGTTGCCGTCGCGGCGCGCTTCGGCGAGCAGGACGGTCGCAGTCCGGTCGGCGCGGGCGCGGATACGGCGGGCTTCCTCCTCGCCCTCGGAGCGGGCGGACTGGGCCTCCCGCTCGCGCTCGGTCCGCATCCGGGCATAGATCGATTCCGAGATCGTCGTCGGCAGGTCGGCGCGCCGGATGCGCACGTCGAGGATGTTGATGCCGAGCGACGCGGCCTCGGTGTTCACGCTTTGCTGGATCGCCTGCATGAGCTGGGCACGCTCGCCCGACAGGACGGAAAACAGGTCCGACCGGCCGATCTGGCCGCGCAGGCTGGAATTGAGGATGGTCTCCAGCCGCGACCGCAGCGCCAGTTCCGTGCGGACCGTCTGGTAGAACAGCAGCGGGTCAACGATGCGGAAGCGCGCGAACGCGTCCATGAGGATCCGCTTCTTGTCCGCGGTGATGATTTCCTCTTCCTGCGTTTCCACCATGAGGACGCGCTTGTCGACCAGTTCGACATTGTCGACGAAGGGCACCTTGAACTTCAGCCCGGGTTCGGTGATCGGCTCCCCGATGATTCGGCCGAAGCGGAGCACGAGCGCCTGCTCGGTCTCGCGCACCGTGAAGAGCGCGCTGGACGCGACGATCAGCACCGCAATGACGAGGCCGATGAGAATCCCTGTGCGGGTCATGTCGTTTCTCCTCCCTCGCGGCGGTCAGTTGGACGAGCCGGTTGCGCGCGGCGTCCGGCCCTGAAGTTCCGGAAGCGGCAGATAGGGCAGCACGCCCTGCCCCTCGCCGGCGCTCTGGTCGATGATCACCTTCTGCTTGCCGGCCAGCACGTCTTCCATGGTCTCGAGGAAGATACGCTCTGTCGTGATCGCCTGGGCCTTGCGGTACTCCTCGTAGATGTCGAGGAAGCGCTGCGCCTCGCCCTGCGCGTCTGCGACGACCTGCTCGCGATAGGCTTCGGCGCCCTGGCGGATCTGCTCCGACTGGCCGCGCGCTTCCGGGATCACGCGGTTGGCATAGGCTTCCGCCTCGTTGCGCAGGCGCACCTGGTCCTGGCGCGCCGCCTCGACGTCGCGGAAGGCGTCGATGACCTGCGCGGGCGGGTCCACCTTCAGAAGCTGGATCTGCGTCACCTCGATACCTGCGCCATAGTCGTCGAGGGTGCGCTGCGTCCCGTCGCGCACGGCCTGCTCGACCTCCTGGCGCGCCTCGGTCAGGATCGGCTCGATCTCGCTGCGGCCGATGACCTCGCGCATCACGGATTCGGCCACCGCCTTCACCGTGCCGGCCTGGTCGGAGACGTTGAACAGGTACTGGCCCGCGTCCTTGATGCGCCAGAAGATGGCAAAGTCGATGTCGACGATGTTGGCGTCGCCGGTCAGCATCAGGCTTTCCTGCGGCATGTCGCGCATCAGGTCGCTGCGGCCCTGCTCGGCGCCCGACACGAAGCCCACGTCGATGCGGTTGACGCGCGTCACGGTGGGCGTCAGCACCGCTTCGATCGGCGTCGGCAGCTTCATGTGCAGGCCGGGACCGGTGGTGCGGTTGTACTCGCCGAAGCGCAGCACGACGCCCTGTTCGTCCGCCTGGAC
>JAJLJT010000343.1:0-4664 GCA_033844555.1 Alphaproteobacteria bacterium
GCGGTCTGGGCGTCGCGCAAGCTGAAGCGCGCGATCCGCTACCTGCCCGACCGGTCGGAGGCTTTCGTCAGCGACATCCAGGGCCGCGACAACATCTCCTATGCCGAGGCAGCCGTCGACGCCGACGGCGTCATCCAGGCAATGAAGGTGACGACCTATGCGAACCTCGGCGCCTATCTCAGCCAGATGGGCGTCTTCATTCCGACGAATGCCGGGACGCACATGCTGTCGGGCGTCTACAAGATCCCGCATCTCTATGTGAACGTGAAGGGCGTGCTGTCGAACACCACGCCCGTAGACGCCTACCGCGGTGCCGGGCGGCCCGAGGCGACCTATGTGATCGAGCGGGTGATCGACAAGGTGGGCCTGGAAATGGGCCTCACTCCGGACGAGGTGCGCAGGCGCAACTTCATCCCGCCGGAAGCGATGCCGTTCAAGACCGCTCTCGGCAATGTCTATGACTCGGGCGAATTCCAGACCCTCATGGAAGAATGCATGGCGCGGGCGGACTGGGCAGGCTTCGAGGCGCGGCGGGAGGCGGCCGCGAAGGCCGGCAAGCTGCGCGGCATCGGCCTTGCCTACTATATCGAGCGCTGCGGCGGTGGCGCACCGGAAACCGCGGACGTGCGCTTCACGCCGACCGGCCAGATCGAGATCCGCATCGGAACCCAATCGAACGGCCAGGGACACGAAACGGCCTATGCGCAGATCCTCTCCGACACGCTTGGGATCGATGCCGAACAGATCCGCGTGATCCAGGGCGATACCGACGAGACGCCGAAGGGCATGACCGGGGGCTCCCGCTCGGTGCCGGTTGGCGGAGCCGCGGTGCTGCTCGCGGGACGGCAGATCGTGGAGAAGGGCAAGAAGATCGCCGCGAACGTCATGGAGACTGCGCCAGCGGACATCGAGTTTCAGGATGGGGTGTTCCGGGTCGCCGGAACCGACAAGTCGATGACGCTCGCCGAGGTAGAGAAGGCCTCGCACTCGGCGGCGAACCTCGAGGACGGCATGTCGCCCGGCCTCAACGAGGTGCACGAGCGTACGCCCGAAGCGCCGACCTATCCCAATGGGTGCCACGTGTGCGAACTGGAGATCGATCCCGCGACGGGAACGGTCGAGATCGTCCGCTACACGGTCGTCGACGATTTCGGCGAGACGATCAACCCGACGCTGCTGGCGGGCCAGGTTCACGGCGGAATCGTTCAGGGCGTCGGCCAGGCTTTGCACGAGCACACGGTCTACGACCCCGATACAGGCCAGCTGGTGACCGGATCCTTCATGGACTATGGCATGCCGCGCGCCGACACCGTGCCGATGTTCGACTTCACGGTGCACAACGTCCGATGCACGACGAACCCGCTCGGCATCAAGGGTGCGGGGGAGGCCGGGGCCATCGGCGCGCCGCCTGCGACGATCAGCGCCATCGTCGACGCACTCAGGCCCACGACCGGGATCGACCACATCGACATGCCGGCCACGCCCGAGGCGATCTGGGCGGTGCTCGCGGCCGCCGGCGTCAAGGCGGCCTGAGGTGGGCACCTCGGCACCCCTGGCAGGCGTCACGATCCTCGATGCGGCGCAAGGCATCGCGGGCCCCTGGTGCGCGGGGCTGCTCGGCCTGCAGGGCGCGCGCGTCATCAAGGTCGAGCCGCCGTCCGGCGACTGGGGCCGCGGCATCGGCAAGACGCGCGAGGGCATGAACGCGCTCACGGCGGCGGTAAATCCCGGTAAGGAATCGGTCGTGCTCGACACGTCGGACGACGCAGGGCGCAAGGCGCTCGCACGGCTGGCGGCAGGCGCGGACATGGTGATCGAGAGCTTTCGGCCCGGCGTCTCCGCGCGGATCGGTCTCGACCCCGTGGCGCTGCGCAAGGCCAATCCGGCGCTCGTGTTCGTGTCCGTGTCGGGTTTCGGGGCGGAAGGCCCCTACCGGAACCGGCCGGGCACCGACACGGTGATCCAGGCCATCTCGGGCATGATGCAGATGAACCGGGAATCCGACGGCATCCCCCGGCCGATCCCCATGTTCGCCGTCGACATGCTGACGGGCCTGCACGCCGCGCATCTCTCGCTCGCCGCGCTCTACCGGGCGAAGGCGACCGGCGAGGGCGCGCATGTGCAGGTACCGCTGCTCGACTGCGCGGCGTCCTTCCAGGCCATCCACATGCTCGAGGAATATGTGACCGCCGGCGCGCCCGCGGTCCCGCCCACGGTTCCGTCGGGTGTCTTTCCCACCGCGGACGGCTATCTGCGCGTGACCTCGGTCAGCGAGAAGACCTTCGCGGCGATCTGCGAGGCGCTCGCCAAGACGGAGTGGCTGAGCGATCCGGACTACGCAACGCTCGACGCGCGGGTCCGCAACGCCGACCGGCTCAATGCGCTGGTCGGCGGCATCATCGCGGGCGACACGACGGCGGCATGGCTTGCGAAGATGGAGCCCGCGGGCGTCCTGTGCGCACCGGTGAACGACTACGATGCGCTGCGCGCCGACCGGCACGCGGTCGAAACGGGGCTGTTCCAGAAGATCGAGCAGCCGGGCCTCGGCCCCCTGCCGATCCCCCGTCCGCCGGGAATCGCGGTCCCGCTCAGCCCCGCCCCACGCCTCGGCGCGGACACGGACGCGGTGCTGGCCGACTTCGGCTTCGACGCCGAGGAACGCGCGGCGCTGCGTGCGGCCGGGGCCTAGGCGGTCCCTTTCGGGCGCTCGACGGCCAGCCGGCGGGCGAAGCGCGCATGCCTCGCGGAACTCGTCCTCGCTCACCTCGCGGCAAGACTGCCCGAACAGCAGGTCCATGATCACGGTGTCCGCGGGCTCGAAGCCATCCCGCGTCAGCGCCCACGCACGGTCCATGTCGCCGTCCTCGTCCAGCAGGACTCGCACGGGCGTGCCTGTCCCATACACGAAATAGCGCATCGCGATGACGCCCTCCTTCCCGGGACCGGCGCCTACCCGGGCTGCGCGGCCCCCTTGCCCCGGATCAGGCGCTCGGCATAGACAATGGCGAGCGCGATCAGTCCGACGATGTCGGTCTTGTGTTCGGGCACCATCAGCGTGAGCCCGCCCGCGATCATCAGGCCGGCGCTCCAGACCGGCAGGCGCCCGACGAAATAGGCATACCGCTCGAATCCCGCCGACAGCATCATCATCGACAGGATCGCCGTCGCGACCGCCAGCGAGATCTCGCCGGCGCCAGCCTGCCCGATCAGTGCCGGGTTCAGCACGAACATGAACGGCAGGAGGAAAAGCACACCCCCCAATCGCATCGCCATGAAGCCGGTTTTCATCGCGGGCGCTCCGGCGATGCCGGCCGCGGCCACCGCCGCAAGCGCCACGGGAGGCGTGATGTAGGACAGCATGCCCCAGTAGAGGATGAAGAGGTGGCTCGCCATCTCGTTCAGGCCCACCTGCACCAGCGCGGGCGCGAGCACGATCGCGAGGAAGATGTAGCAGGCGCTGACCGTCATCCCCATGCCGAGGATGAAGCTGGTCAGTGCGCCGAGCACCAGCAGCAGCAGGATATTGTCGCCTGCGTAGTTCACCAGTTCGCGCGAAAAGGCGGTGCCCACGCCGGTCATGGAGAGTGAGCCGACGATGAGACCGATCCCCGCGAGAATACCGACGAGATTCGCAATGTTGACGCCCGCCTCGACAGCCATGTCGAGCGCGATCCGCAGCCGGCCCATACCCTTCTGCAACACGATCGCCGTCGCCAGCAGCAGAAGCGCCGCATAGAACGGCGCCATGGACTCGATCCGCTCGAACACAAGAAGATAGACAAGCAGCGCCAGGCTCAGCAGGTAGACCCAACCCTCGCGCAAGGTATCCATGACGCGTGGCAGATCTGCCTTTGGCAGTCCCTTCAGGCCGACCCGCGCGGCATAGGCGTCTGCCTGCAGCAGCAGCACGAGATAGAGAAGGACGGCCGGCACCAGCGCCGCCAGCATCACGTCGGTGTACGGAACGTTCAGGAAAGACGCCATGATGAAGGCCACGGCCCCCATCACGGGCGGCATCAGCGTTCCGCCGGTCGAGGCGCAGGCCTCGACCGCGCCGGCGTAATGGGCGGGATAGCCCGAGCGCTTCATGGTCGGAATGGTCATCGCGCCGGTCGAGATGACATTCGATATGACGCTGCCCGACAGGCTGCCGAAGAAGCCCGACGCGAGGATCGACACCTTGGCCGGTCCGCCCCGGCGCGCGCCCATCAGCGCCATGGCGAAATTCATGAAGAAGCGTCCGCCACCCGACACGACGAGCGCCACCCCGAACAGGATGAAGCCGATCAGCAGGTCGGAGACGACACGCATCGGGATGCCGATGATGCTCTCCACGCCCATGGCATGGGCACGCGCAGCCTCCGGGACCGTGTACTGAATCCCCCACAGAACGCCCGGCATATGGTCGGCAAAGAGCGGAAAGACGGCAAACACGCCGCAGATCACGAAGAGGAGAAGTCCGCCGCAGCGCCGCACACCCTCCAGCGCCAGCAGCACGAGAACGCCAGCCACCGCCGTCGGCGCGTCCGGCGCCTCGATATCCCAGCCGCGCGTGAGGATGTTCTCTGCGTTAAGCGCGAGATAGCATCCCACCGCGATCGTGAGGGCCCCAAGCAGCCAGTCGTACCAAGGCACGCGCCGTGCATCCGCCGCGCGGCCTGGAT
>JAJLJT010000344.1:0-1375 GCA_033844555.1 Alphaproteobacteria bacterium
CGGGCGTGCGCGGGGGCGAGCAGCAGGAAGGCCGCGGCAATGCCGGCGGCGAGATGGCCGATGGCGGCGAAGAGACGTGAATGGGTCATGGACAAGGCGTTCCTTTCCGTTCTGCCCGGCGGGGGCTCGTCGCAGAAGTCAGGACGGGTATAGTGCCTTGATCGGACCGTCATTGCGAGGGATGGGCGAACATGGCCGTGACCACGGGACCGCGGAACCTGCTGACCGACGTGGCCGGCCTGAAGGTCGGCAATGCAGAGGATCTGTCCGTGCGAACCGGTGTCACGGTGGTGCTGCCGGACGCGCCCGTGACGGCTGGCGTCGATGTGCGTGGCGGTGCGCCGGGCACGCGGGAGACGGACGCGCTCGACCCCTCCGCCCTGGTCGACAAGGTGCACGGGATCGTGCTCTCCGGTGGCTCGGTCTACGGCCTCGACGCAGCGTCGGCGGCGGTGAGCTGGCTTGGCGCGCGCGGTGTCGGTTATGCTGTCCTGCCGCCGCCCGTGCCGCCCGCGCCCGTCGTTCCGGGCGCGATCCTCTTCGATCTCGCAAACGGTGGGGACAAGGCATGGGGGGGAGAGCCGCCCTACCGCCGTCTTGGCATCGCTGCGTGCGAGGCGGCGGGCGTCGATTTCGCCCTTGGAAGCGCCGGGGCGGGGGCGGGCGCCATGGCGGGGACGCTGAAAGGCGGGCTCGGAAGCGCGTCGTTGGTGCTCGACGACGGGACGACGGTGGCGGCCCTGATCGCTGGCAATCCCGTGGGCAGCGCGGTAATTCCGGGCACGCGGCACTTCTGGGCCTGGCCGCATGAGCGCGAGGGGGAGTTCGGCGGCCTCGGTGCGCCCGAGGGACTTGCGGTGCCCGTGCCGCCCCTGCCGGACGATACCAAGCTCGGCCAGATCTCGCGTCCGGGCGGGGCGACCGTCATCGGCGTGGTCGCGACCGACGCGGACCTGACACCGGCGGAGGCGCGGCGCCTTGCCATGCAGGCGCACAGCGGTCTCTCCGCGGCCGTCTGGCCCGCGCATACCCCGCTCGACGGCGACACGCTGTTCGCGCTCGCCACGGGCGCACGGCCTCTGGGCGAGGCGCGCGCGGTCAGACTTGCGGCGCTTGGCGCGGCGGCCGCGGCGTGCGTCGCCCGCGCCCTTGCCCGGGGCGTTTACGAGGCCCGCGCGCTGGGGGAGGAACGCGCCTGGCGCGACCTTTCCGGGGCGTGAGCGAAAAGCTGCGGATAGGGCTTGCAACGCGCCCGAGGGGGCGCTAGTTTCCGCGCCCGTCCGGTAACGGACCTGCGCACCGGTAGCTCAGCTGGATAGAGCACCAGACTACGAATCTGGGGGTCGGGAGTTCGAATCTTCCCCGGTGCGCCATT
>JAJLJT010000345.1:0-2410 GCA_033844555.1 Alphaproteobacteria bacterium
CTGGATCCTCGCGACCCTCGGCGTGTTCCTGGTCTTCGCCTCGCTCACCATGTTCGACGCGATGCTGACCGCGGCGACCCTGCTCGCCATGATCGGCCTTGCGCGCCAGCGGAAGGCCCCGGACCGCCTCGGCTGGCTGGGGATCGGCGCCGCGCTGGCGCTGGGCACGTTTGCTAAGGGGCCCGTCATTCTGCTCCACGTGATGCCCGTCGCGCTCCTTGCCCCCCTGTGGTGCGACACGGCATCCCGTCCCGCGGCCGGAACCTGGTACCGCGGCGTCGGCCTTGCCTTCCTCTTCGGGCTCGGCCTCGTCTCGGTCTGGCTGGTTCCGGCCGCGGTGTGGGGAGGGCCAGCGTACCGGGACGCCATCCTCTGGCACCAGAGCGCCGACCGCATGGTCTCCTCCTTCGCGCATCGGGAGCCGGCCTGGTTCTTCGTGGCGTTGCTCCCTGCCTTCCTGTGGCCATGGGGCTGGCGGGCGGCCGAGTTGCGCGCGCTCGGCTCCAGGGCGCTGCTGCAGGACGAGGCCGTCCGGTTCTGCCTCGTCTGGGCGGGGGCAGCCCTCCTCGCCTTCAGCCTGATCAGCGGCAAGCAGGTCCACTACCTGCTTCCCGAACTGCCCGCGCTCGCCCTGCTGCTGGCGCGCGCCTGGCCTCGTGCGGCGGAAACCTCTGCCGCGGAACGAAAGAGATGGCGGCTCCTGCCGCTCATTCCCGGCTTGCTCATCGTGGCGGGAGCAGCGGCCGTGCTCCTGGGCCTCGTCCCGCATGCCCGGGAGGAAGGTCTTACCGTCGACGCGGCGTCCGTTGCCCTCGCGCTCGGCCTGCTCGCGGCACTCGCAGCCGCCGTCCTCGCCATGCCGAACCGCTTCGCCGCATGGGCCCTGATCGCGCCCGGAACGCTGCTGATCTTCTACGCCGTGGCGGCCACGCCCCTCCGCACCGTCTATGACAGCGCGCTTCTGGCAGAGGCAGCGGCGCCCTACGCGTCCGGCGGCCTTGCCTACACGGGCGGGGACTATCACGGCGAGTTCACCTTTGCCGGACGTCTCGCAAGCCCCGTCGCGGAACTGCGCACGCCCGGGGAGATCGCGGCCTGGGCCGCGACGCACCCCGGCGGCGCCGTGATCGGCCGCGCGGAACGGATGTCGCCGGGCTGGCCCGCCGTCCGCGAGATCAACTTCCGCGGCCGCGCCTATCGCATCTGGCCCGTGCCCAAGGTCGCGCCGCCCCCGCAAGAAGGATCACCGACAAGATGACGCTCGTCTCCCCCCTCTTCCCCGCCCCCGACGTCAGCGTCGTGATTCCGGCCAGGGACGAAGCGCAGTCGATCGGCGCCCTGATCGCCGAGATCGCGGAGGCGCTGTCCGGCATCCGCCACGAGATCGTCGTGGTCGACGACGGCTCCACCGACGGCACAGCCGCACGGGTCGCGGAACTGGCCGGGCGCATGGCGCAAATCCGCTGCCTGCGCCATGCGTCCTCATGCGGGCAGAGCGCGGCGATCCGCACCGGCGTTCAAGCCGCGCGCGCCTCCATCATCGCGACGCTCGACGCCGACGGCCAGAACCCGCCGGCAGAGCTTCCCCGCCTGGTCGCGCCCTTCCTCTGCGCCGCGCCGGACCGCACGCTCGGGCTCGTGCAGGGTCAGCGGGTCGGACGGCGCGACACCGGCTGGAAGAAGATCGGCTCCCGGCTCGCCAATGCGATCCGCGGCGCGCTGCTCAAGGACGGGGTGCGCGACAGCGGCTGCGGGCTCAAGGCCTTCCCGCGCGAGGTCTACCTGATGCTTCCCTATTTCGACCACATCCACCGCTTCATGCCGGCGATGGTCCAGCGCGAGGGACTTCGGATCGTGACCGTCGACGTCGCCCACCGCCCGCGAATGGCCGGGCGCTCGAAGTACGGCAACCTGCAGCGTGCCCTTGTCGGCATCGTGGATCTCGCCGGTGCGGCCTGGCTGTTGCGGCGCCGACGCCTGCCGCGGGTCGAGGTCGTGCAACCCCTGGCGGCTTCCCCGCGGAACGAAGAGGCGAAGACATTGGCCTTCGCGGCGCAAGGCCATCGGGCGCCGCCGGACGCCCGGGCGCCGGGCGCGGAAAGCGGACTTGCCTCCGAGACTGGGCGACTGAACCTTACCCGTCCTTGACGCCTCGCGCGCCATGGCAGATGCCGGGCCTTCGGGCCATTGGCCTCGGCGCGTTCCGGGCCGGCCCTTGCCGCGTGTGCTGCTGGAGAGCGTCCGGCGTACCGACCACGGCGACACCTGCCACCGATGCCGTCGATCCGCGCGAGATCGACGCGGCCCTGATCGCGGGTCTCTACAAGCGCGCGATCGCGCTCCTCGCGGCGAACCTGCGCTCCTCCGCACAAGCTGGAACCGATGTCGCACGAAAGCAATGGCGGAGAGG